>NZ_CP019334.1:3227500-3527500 GCF_002163675.1 Polaribacter sp. SA4-12
AGTTTTTATGCCATGCCAATCTTTTGTCTGCTAAAGCAGTATCTTTTTTAAATAGAGAAAGTTCATATTCTGGAGAAGTAAAATTTAAATCAGATTTATAATCGAAAACAGATTTAAATTTTTCAGCATCTTTTTCATGAGCAATATTTTCTTTTTCGAACATTTTATAGTTTAAAGAATAAGAAGTATCATCTTGATTCTCTTTTAACCATTTTGCATATTCATTTATCAATTTAAATTTAGAATCAGCAGCAATTCTTTGTTTGCTGTTAAAAATTACATCAGAAAAGTTTTCATAAGAATTTGTTTGCGTATATTCTGCTTGATTCACTTTATCCCAAATTAATGCGCCATCTAAATCTCTTTCTCCTAATTTCATATAACTATATCTACTTGGTATTGCGATGTCTGAGTACACACCTTCAATTTGAGTTGACCCACCATTAATTCTATAGAATTTTTGAATCGTCATTTTTAACGCTCCTAAATTTTTATCATATTTAGTAAACTGATTAATTGGTAGAACGCTTTGTACAGTTCCTTTACCATACGTTTGGTTTCCTCCAATTATAATAGCTCTTCTATAATCTTGCATTGCAGCTGCAAAAATTTCTGAAGCAGAAGCAGAAAATTCATTCACTAAAACAACTACAGCTCCTTCCCATTGAACTTTAGGATCAATATCTTTTTTTATTATAGGGTTTTCACCTCTATATTTTACTTGTACAATAGGACCTTCATTAATAAATAAACCACTAATTTCTATAGCCGTTTTTAAAGAACCGCCACCATTATTTCTTAAATCTACAATTAAACCAGTAACACCTTCGCTTTTCAATCTTTCGATTTCTTTCTCCATGTCTTTTGCAGAATCTCTATAGTTTTTTTCATCAAAATCTATGTAAAATTTAGGCAAATCTATAATTCCGTATTTTTTACCTTCTTTTTCTACAATACTAGATTTTACAAAAGTTTCTTCTAGTTCTACAACATCTCTAATAATAGAAATTATTTTGGTAGAACCATCTAATTTTTTCTTAACGGTAAGTCTAACTTCAGTTCCTTTTTTTCCTTTGATAAATTTAATAGCATCATCTAAACGCATACCAACAATATCTAAAGCTTTTTTCCTTCCTTGGGCAACTTCTAATATAATATCACCAGCTTCTAAATCTCCTTGTTTCCATGCAGGACCTCCAGAAACCAATTCAAAAACATGTGTATAAATTCCTTTTTTCTGTAATCTAGCTCCAATTCCTTCTAGTTTACCAGACATATCCTGGTCAAAACGTTCTTTAATACTTGGCGCCATATAAGTTGTATGTGGGTCAAAAGCACCAACAACACTATTTAAAAAAGTAGAAAACCAATCTTCATGCTCTAATTCTTCAATTCTAACATATAAGTCATCCATGTTTTTAAGAACCTCTAAACGCGCTTCTTTTTCTAAAGTCTTAAAATTTTTAACTTTATATTTTTGGTCTTTTATTACTTTTCCTTTTTGCTTTTCAATTTTATCTTGAATTCTAATTAATGTGCTTAATTTAAGTTGTTTGCGCCAGTAATTTATTAATTCATTTTCATTTTTAGCAAACGAAACTTTTTCATAATCAACATCAATTGTTTCTTTTTTCTTAAAGTTAAATGGTTGTGCTAATAAATCTCCATAATAAGATTTTGCATTTTTAATTTTGCTAGAAAATCTTTCATATACCAAGTTGTAAAAAGAAACATCTTCTTTTAATAATTGATTATCAATTTCATATTTAAATTTCGAAAAATCTTTAATATCTTTTTGAGTAAAGTATCTTTTATTTGGATCTAAGCCATCAATAAATTCATTATAAACATATTCAGAAAAATCATCATTCATATCTTTTACAACAAAATGACTTCTCGTAAGGATGTTTCTTAAAATATAAACTAATATTTTATCCTTTTCCGGATCTGAATCGGTATCTAAATTTGATGCCTGTGTTTGTATGCTGCTTAAAAATATTAGCGTTGCTAATAAAAATGAGGTTATTTTAAATTTTGTATTCATAAATTTTATGTCGTGATTCTTGTTCAGTAATTACTAGTTGTGCTTTGCTAATCTACTAAAATAATGCCAAATTTTTTAGTAAGTATATATTCCTTTAAAAGTTTAAGAAATAATTTCCATTTGTGTTTCTTCTTATATAATTTAAAAACAACCTTGGTCTACTACAATATTACGTAAAAAAGAGAAATTTTATTCTTTACAAAATGTTAAAAAGAAAATAGTATAAAATCAATTACATTTGTATCTAAAATTTTATAAATGCAAGACAAACCATTAATTTTAATTACTAATGATGATGGAATTACAGCTCCAGGTTTAAGAGCTTTAATTACAATAATGAATAAAATAGGTGAAGTTGTTGTAGTTGCACCTGATAGTCCACAAAGTGGAATGGGACATGCAATTACAGTTGATAATGTTTTGACTTGCAATCCTATTACAATTGATGAAGGCCCGCAATTAGAGTATACATGTTCTGGTACACCTGCAGATTGTGTAAAAATGGCTATTAATGAAATTTTAAATAGAAAACCAGATTTGTGTGTTTCTGGTATTAATCATGGCGCAAATTCTTCAATAAGTGTTATTTATTCAGGAACAATGAGTGCAGCAATTGAAGCTGGTATAGAAGGAATTCCTGCAATTGGGTTTTCTTTATTAGACTATAAACTACATGCAGATTTTAAATCTTCTGAAGATTATGTAAAGAATATTACATTAAACGCCTTGTTAAACGGTATTCCTGAAGGGATTATTTTAAATGTAAATATCCCTAAATTAAAAAAGGAAGAGATAAAAGGAGTTAAAATTTGTAGACAAGCAAATGGGTATTGGAAAGAAAATTTTGATAAACGTAAAAATCCTTTAGGTAAAGAATATTACTGGCTTTCAGGTGAATTTGTGAATAAAGATAAAGGTCAAGATACAGATATATTTGCTTTAGAAAGTGGATATATTTCTGTGGTTCCTGTTCAATTTGATATGACTGCTCATCATATGATTCAAAAATTAAATTCTTGGGAACTGTAAAAAAGCACATTTTAATAGGGATTTTAGTTTCGTTATTTGCAACTTTTGGAGGTGTTTTCTTATATTTAGAATATTTTTCAAGATATGGGTTTTACGAAACCATAGATTTAATTAGAGAAGGAAAATTGTACGGAAAAGTATTGTCTTTAGCTGCAATTCCTAATTTATTTGTGTTCTTTATTTTTATCAAAAAGAAACAAGATAACAAAGCAAAAGGAGTTTTGTTAGCAACCATTTTAATTGCATTTACAACTTTAGTTTTAAAGTTTTTCTAACTTAGAAAATATGAAATATTACATCATTGCTGGTGAAGCATCTGGAGATTTACATGGTTCAAATTTAATGAAAGCATTGTATAAAGAAGATGCAAATGCAGATATTCGTTTTTGGGGTGGAGATTTAATGCAACACGTTGGCGGAACTTTAGTAAGTCATTATAAAGAACGAGCTTTTATGGGCTTTTTCGAAGTATTAATGAATCTTTCTAAAGTATTAGGTTTTATAAAAGTTTGTAAAAAAGATATTGCAGAATTCAATCCAGATGTTATTATTTTTATAGATAATTCAGGCTTTAATTTACGAGTTGCAAAATGGGCAAAAGAAAAAGGTTTTAGAACCAATTATTATATTTCGCCACAAGTTTGGGCAAGTAGAGCAAGTAGAGTAGAAGACATTAAAAGAGATATTGATCAAATGTTTGTAATTCTTCCTTTTGAAAAAGAGTTTTACGACAAATATAATTACAAAGTTCAATTTGTTGGGCATCCTTTAATTGATGGAATTGCAGATAGAAAGCAAGTAGATGAGGTTGCTTTTAAGAAAGAATACAACTTAACAGAGAAGCCTATTATTGCTTTATTACCAGGGAGTAGAAAGCAAGAAATTACAAAAATGCTTTCTGTAATGTTGTCTATGGTTGATGATTTTTCTAAATATCAATTTGTAATTGCAGGTGCTCCAAGTCAAGATTTAAGTTTTTATCAGAATATTATAGGAAAGAGAAAAGTGAGTTTTATCAACAATAAAACCTACGATTTATTGAGTATTTCTTATGCAGCTTTAGTTGCTTCTGGAACTGCAACTTTAGAAACTGCTTTGTTTAAAGTGCCACAAGTAGTTTGTTATAAAGGAGGTGCTATTTCGTATCAGATTGCAAAAAGAATTATCACTTTAAAATTTATTTCTTTGGTGAATTTAATTATGGATAAGGAAGTTGTTAAAGAATTAATTCAGAATGATTTTAATACTAAAAATTTAAAAACAGAGTTGACTAAAATTCTAGATGAAAACCATCGTGAAAAGCTGTTTTTAGAATACTTTGAATTAGAAAAATTATTGGGAGGAAAAGGTGCTTCCGAAAAAGTAGCGAAACAAATTGTAAGTAATTTAAAATAAGGTTCAGTTTGAAGAAAATACTATTTTTAGCGGTTTTGTTTTCTTTAATGATGAGTTCTTGTTCATCTTCTAAAACTGTTGTTAAAACTAAGAAAAAACCAATTTCTAAAGTTGATAAAATTGTAGCAAATGCTTTAGAATATAAAGGTGTTCGTTATAGATTTGGAGGAACAACAAAAAGCGGAATGGATTGCTCCGGAATCGTTTTTGTTGCTTTTGGGAATGAAAACATTCATTTGCCAAGAGTTTCTAGAGATATGGCTAAAAAGGGAAGAAAAATCTCTTTAAGTAAAGTTGAAAAAGGAGATTTATTGTTTTTTAGAACCTCAAATAGAAGAAGAAGTATCAACCATGTAGGTTTGGTGGTTTCTCATAAAAAAGGACAAATTCGGTTTATACATGCAACTTCATCAAGAGGAGTTATTGTTTCTTCGTTATCAGAAAAATACTGGAAAAAAGCATTCGTAAAAGCAACAAAAATCTTGTAATAAGAAGACAAACATAGCTTGTAAGTTTCTTGAATAATCAAAAAAAAGATAACAGAATGATTTCATTCATAGAAAAATATAGAGAACCTTTAACAAAAGGAATGGCAATATTGGTTTTAATTGCTTCTTTTGTATTTGACTTAATTGGGAAGATTTTTGTTAATTTTTTTAATATTAATGAAACTATGGGGTGGAAATTGAGTATTATGAATACTTGGGTTGATAATATTCCACTCTTTTCACTTCTTATTTTTTCTGGATTATATCTGTTCTTTTTATTTTTTAAAATTAAAACAAATTTGATTCTATCAGTGTTTCACCTTTTTCTTATTTCATTAAGTTCGTTTTTGTTTAATTTTTGGGAATTAGACTTACGTTTTATTCTTTCTGTAATTTGTCTTTCTGTTCTGATTTTTGGAGCAAACCTATTTAAAAGCTTCGTTAATAAGGATGTTGTTTAATAAATAAGTTACATCATATTTATTAAAACCATTGATTTTTTTGTCTATAAACGTTGTAACTTTCTATTGATAAAATTATTAAAGTTATTTTCACTAACTTTAACTTGCTATGAAAAGGTTACTCAATTATTTACCCTTGCATTTTGTTGTGCTTGGAATTCTAGGAATATGTTTCCAGTTTTTTACTCAATTTTGGAATTTTAACTTTAGAGAAACCCTATTTTTGTTAGGTTTTCTAACGATGCTTGTCTTCGAAATTAATAATAGAGTTTTAAGAACATTCGTTACCTTCTTACTCTTTTTTTTTATCGGCGTTTCATCAGTATTTATTAATGATAATAGGAATTACGATTCGTTTTATGAACATCATTTAGAAGAAAATTCAACTGTAATTCTTCAGATTCGTACGATTCTAAAGCCAGGAAATTATTATAATAAATATGAAGCGAATGTTATTAAAATTGATGGTGTAAAAACTACTGGTATTGTGCTGTTAAATATTAAAAGAGATAGTGTTTCTACTAGTTTAAAAGTTGATAATCAAATACTTTTAAAGCCTATTTTAAAAGAGTTAATTCCGTCATTAAATCCACATCAATTTGATTATAAATCATATTTAGCTAAACAGGGAATTCATCATCAATTATTTACAGAGAAGCATCAGTTTTTAAAGTTAAATTCAACTACAACTACTTTGTTTGGTTTGTCAGCAAAGTTTAGAAATCGAATTCAAGAATCATTAAAGAAATATAATTTTAAGAATAACGAGTTAGCCGTAATTAATGCGTTATTATTAGGACAAAGACAAGATATTTCGAAAGAATTAATAAGAGATTATCAAAGAGCAGGAGCAGTCCATATTTTGGCAGTTTCAGGTTTACATGTTGGTGTTATTTTATTGATTTTATCTTTCCTTTTTAAACCTGTTGAAAAATTAAAGTACGGTAAGTTTATTAAAACGGTTATCATTGTTTTTTTACTTTGGATGTTTGCCTTTATCGCAGGTCTTTCTGCATCGGTAGTTAGAGCAGTTACCATGTTTACTTTTTTAGCCATAGGAATGTCTTTTAGAAGAAAAAATGTAGTTGAATTTTCATTTATTTCCTCAATGTTTTTCTTATTGTTGATAAAACCTATGTTTTTGTTTGATGTTGGTTTTCAGCTAAGTTATTTAGCCGTTTTTGGAATTCTTTGGACACAACCAAAAATTTATGCTATTTGGAAACCAAAATCTAAAGTTGTCGATTTTTTCTGGCAGTTATTTACAGTTTCAATTGCTGCTCAAATAGGAATATTACCTTTAAGTATTTATTATTTTCAACAATTTCCAGGATTATTCTTAGCTTCAAACTTGGTTATTATTCCTTTTTTAGGCGCAATTTTAATCGGAGGAGTTTTAGTGATGATTACTTCTCTTCTAAATATCTTACCACAGGTTTTAGCAGATTTTTACGGAATAATTATTTCCTGGATGAATGCATTTGTCAGTTGGATTTCTCATCAAGAAGAATTCTTATTTAAAGAAATTTCCATTTCATTTAATGCGATGATATGTTGGTATGCTTTTATCTTTTTAGGTATTTATTTCTTGATTGATAAAACATCAAAAAGATTGATTTACTTTTTCATTTCTATCATTTTAATACAAAGTGTTTTTCTGTTAGAATCGAATGAAAATAAATCAAAAGAAGAAGTAATTGTTTTTCATAAAAGTAGATTCTCTATAATTGGGAAAAGAACAGGAGAACAGCTCTTTTTACAACACGATTTAGACAGTTTAAAGCTATTAAATGAAAATAGCATTAAATCATACAGTGTTGCAGAAAGTGTAACTGAAATACAAAAAATGAGCTTTAAGAACTTTATTAAGTTTTCTGATAAAGATGTTTTATTGATAGACAGTTTAGGTATTTATCAAGTTTATGGAATGAATAAACCAATTGTTGTGTTACAATATTCGCCTAAAATAAATATGACAAGATTAATTGAAAAAATAAAACCATCAATAATAATTGCTGATGGTTCTAATTATAAAAGTTATGTTCTCCGTTGGGAAAAGATTTGTTTACAAAATCAGATTCCTTTTCATTATACAGGTCAAAAAGGAGCTTACATATTAAAAAACTAATCTTTTGTTACTTTAAATTCAGGTTTAAAGTTCTTGTTATAAGTTTCAAACTTTTCTTTAGTCGTAATATTTTTGTGTTCGTCGTTTTTAAATAATTTTAAATATAATTCTAGCTGATTTGGATTTTGGAATCCTCTTAAAGGCATTATTAAATCTCCTTTTTCGCTCATAAACACAATAGTTGGATAGGCATTAATTCCTATGAAATTTGCAAAACCATGAGAGCTATTTCTCTTATTTTCTTTGGTTTTATCATAATTAGGATTTCCGTAAGAATTTCCCTTAAAATTTACAGTTTCATTACCTTCACCATTAAATTTAACAGCATAGTAGTTTTTATTTACATAGTCTGCAACATCTTTATTTTGAAAGGTTTTTTTGTCTAATAATTTACAAGGACCACACCAATTCGTGTAAACATCCATCATTATTTTTTTTGGTGTTGTCTTTTGAAGTTCTAAAGCTTCATTTAAAGAAAGCCAATTTATTTTTTGAGCTTTTGTTTGTAAGCTAAAAGCCAAAATTGTTAAAAGTAGTATTGTTTTTTTCATATTTTTTGTGATGCAAATGGTGTGCCAAGGTTTAAGTTTATGTTATTTAGAAATAAATTTACAATTTACTTTTAAATTTTTTTTCAAAATCTTTCCATTTTTTTGTTTTGTAGTGTTCTTCTGAGAAAAAAACTAATACTTTTTCCATGATTTTTTTATCTAAATAACCTGGAATTTTATCTAACACTTTTTCATCCGTAGAAAGAATAATGGTGGTTGGGTAAGATAATTTTCCATCCATTAAAGTTGCTGGTAATTGGTGATAACCTCTTCTTCCTTGTTTTTGAAATTTAAAAGTATGATCATTAAAAATAATGTCTTTTTTTTCTTCACCATCTAGCTTTACAGCGTAGAAACTTTTATTTATGTAATCTGAAATGGTTTTATTAGCATATGTGTTTAAGTCCATTTTTTTACAGTAGCCGCACCAATCTGTATAGACATCAACTAAAATAGGTTTTGGATTTTCTTTATTAAGAGCTATTGCTTCTTCAAAAGAAAGCCATTTTACACTTTCTTGCGCATTCGAACTCAAGTAAAACAGTGTGAACGTAATAAGTAATAAATATTTCTTCATATTAAAGTGAGTCGCAAATGATATGCCGAATTTACAATAAAAAGAAAAAGAGCTTTATATAAAGCTCTTTTTCTAAGTTCTATTTTATTGAATAAAATTATTTTACTCCGTGCATTAACTTCTTAACTAATGATGTTAAGCTCATTAAAATTAAACCAGCAACAATTGGTACAATCGTAAAAATTAAGAAAAAGGTACTCATATCGTAAGTTGCAGTAATTTTATCTATCAGACCTCCCATAGAACCGGCAGCTTTATTTCCCATACCTACTGCAATATACCAAAGTCCAAACATAACTCCAATTGTAGAGGCAGGTACAAGTTTTGATACATAAGATAAACCAACAGGTGATAAGCATAACTCACCTAAAGTATGGAGAGAATAAGCTAATATTAACCAAATCATACTAACGGATGCTGTTTGTGCTCCTTGAGGAATTGCAGACGAACCATAGGCTAATACTCCAAAACCTAAACCCAAAAGAACTAATCCCATACCAAACTTTACAGTAGCAGCGGGATTGTATTTACTTTCCCAAATTTTTGAAATTAATGGAGCAAAAGCAATTATGTAAAATGAATTTAAAATAGAAAACCAAGAAGCTGGAACCTCTGTTTTAACATCACTAAATTGGTTTTTTAACATCCAAATAACTATGCACCAGATAATAGAAAAACTAATTCCTAAGAAAATATTAGATAATGCATATTTCTTAAAAGTGATTTTAAACAATTGAAATAGTACATATGTAATTATCAATAAAGGAACGACTGTTAGTAGCGTATTTGCAATTCTAAATATATTTGCAGAATTGCCTTCTAAAACTCTATTTGTATAATCTCCTGCAAAGATGGTCATTGAACCACCAGCTTGTTCAAATGCTGCCCAGAAAAAAATAGTAAAAAAAGCTAAAATACCTACAACAATATAACGATCTCTCTGAACGTTAGCAGGAACCTTTTCTTCGGTAATTATTGTTTTTTCATTACTATTTTCAATTGCATCATTATATTCAATTGTTTTAGATGGAGATAATCCTATACTTCCAAAAATACCTTGAGCAAACCAAAACTGCAGCATCCCAAGAAACATAAAAACACCAGCTAAACCAAATCCATAGTGCCATCCTGCTGTTTCACCTACATAACCACATAATAAAATACCTATAAAAGCACCGGCATTAACTCCCATATAAAAAATGGTAAATGCACCGTCTTTTTTATCTTGAGCATTTTTATATATACCGTTAATAATAGAAGTGATATTTGGTTTAAATAATCCATTACCTGCTACTAAGCATCCAATACCAACATATAAACTCCAAGGAGTATTTAATGCCATTGTTGCGTGGCCAATAGTCATAATAAGTGCTCCGATAGCTACTGCCCATCTATAACCTAATAATTTATCTGCTAAATATCCTCCTATAATTGGTGTAAAATATACAAGCATAGTATAAGTACCATATAATCCTAAAGCTTCTTCTCTAGACCATCCCCATCCTGGATTATCTCCCGTTATTGAAGAGGTTAAGAATAAAACCAAAATAGCTCGCATACCGTAGTATGAAAAACGTTCCCACATTTCGGTAAAAAACAAAACGAATAAACCAGATGGGTGTCCCATTAATAGTTTACGATTCATATCTGAACCTTCAAATCTAATAACATTTGTACTCATAAAATTATATTTATTTAAAATTCAAAAACCTCATAAATTGAATTCATGAGGTTTTTTTATATGTTTACTAATAGTCTACTAATTCGAAACCTTCTGTTTCTTCATTATTTGTTCCTTTCATATCTTCAGCACCATGTGTTAATCGTTTTAAAGGTTTTAAAACAGCAATTATTAACAGTCCAAAAATCGTACAAGTAATCGCTATACCTGTAAATACTTCAAAATCTCCAGCATTTTCAGAAAGTCCTCCAATAAAACCAGCAACTTTATTACCTAACCCTGTTGCTGCAAAATAGGCACCCATCATTAATGAAGCATATTTTAGAGGAGCTAGTTTTGTTATAAATGACAGTGCAACTGGTGAAGCACATAACTCTCCAATAGTATGAAAAAGATAAGCTAAAATTAACCATATCATTGCAGATTTTTCTGCAACTTCATCTCCATTCATAATTACTTCAGAAGCAGCTTTACTCATAAAGAAAAAACCAAAGGCCATAATGATTACACCTATTGCCATTTTAAATAATGAAGAAGATTCTTTTCCTTTACTTTTCCATTTATGCCAAAACCCACCAACAGCAGTTCCTAATACTATAATAAAAAAAGCATTTACAGATTGAAAAACTGCTGCAGGAATTTCATTCCCAATAAAAGGTAAAGAAAATGATAAAATTCTATTTGTTTTTTGTTCAGTGTATAAACTCATTAATCCTCCTGCTTGTTCAAAAGCACCCCAAAAAACAATAATAATGAGAAAAGATAAAAACATTACTAGCATTCTATCTTTTTCAACTTTATTTAAAGGTTTCTTTAAGATGTCTTTATTTGGAGAGTCTGCTTTTCCAATAAAATCACCTACACTTCCTAAATATCTAATACCATACATGTATACAATTTGACCTAAAGCCATTCCAATTCCAGCTAAACCAAATCCATAATGCCAACCATATTTCGCTGCTACAGCACCAACAATTAGGGCTCCTAAAAAGGCTCCTAAATTAATTCCGATATAGAAAACATAAAAGCCTCTATCTCTTCTGTCATCACCTTGTTTATATAGTCCACCAACCATAGTTGATATGTTTGGTTTTAAGAAACCAACACCAATAACAATAAATATAAGACCAGTAAAAAAAGCCCATTCTGTATTTATAGCTAAAATTCCATGTCCTATGCAAAGTAAAATACCACCTAACATTACAGCTTTCTTCTGTCCGATAAACTTATCGGCAATCCAACCTCCTGGAATTGAAGTTAGATAAACAAACATTGTATAAGTTCCATAGAAAGAAAGAGTTTCTCCATTAGACCATCCAAAACCAGATTGAGGATCTCCCATTATAATTGGAGCGGCAAGATATAATGTTAATATAGCTCGCATTCCATAATATGAAAAACGTTCCCACATTTCCACAAAAAACAATACATACAATCCTACAGGATGCCCAAATAATTCTTTTTCATGTGGTTGTTTTACTAGGTCGTTCATAAATTTATCTTTTATTTAGTTGATTCGTTATTTAAATTTTCTTCGATAAAATTTGTCATTTTAGTAAACAAATTTAATCGTGTATTTCTTCCTTTATAAATTCCGTGTGTTCTATCTGGAACAATAAACATATCAAATTGTTTGTTCGCTTCAATTAAAGAATTTATCATTCTAAAACTATTTTGCACATGCACATTATCATCTCCTGTACCATGAACTAACAAGTATTTTCCTTTCAATTTTCCTGCATAATTTATTGGAGAGTTATCATCATAACCACTCGCATTTTCTTGAGGAGTTTGCATATAACGTTCTGTATAAACAGAATCGTAAAAACGCCAAGAAGTAACAGGTGCAACTGCAATTGCTGTTGTAAAGATATCATTTCCTTTTAACAAACAGTTTGTACTCATAAAACCACCGTAAGACCAACCCCAGATTCCGATATTATTGTTATCGATATAAGGAAGTTTTGCTAGTTTTTTTGCTGTTGAAATTTGATCTTCAACTTCATATTTACCTAATTCTTTTTGAGTAACTTTTTTAAATTGTGCGCCTTTAAAACCAGTTCCACGTCCATCTACACAAACAACAATAATTCCTTTTTGTGCTAACATATTATGCCAGTAATCATTGGCTCCATTCCATTTGTTTGCTACTTGTTGAGAACCAGGTCCAGAATATTGAAACATTAATAGTGGATATTTCTTGTTCTCATCAAAATCTACAGGTTTCACCATCCACATGTTTAAGTCATTTCCATTAATGTGAATTGTTGAAAATTCTTTCTGACTCATTTTGTATTCAGCTATTTCCTTTTTTAAAAGAGCATTGTCTTTTATCACTTTTAATAATTTTCCTTTACTAGAAAAAAGTGAATAAATTGGTGGGGTTTCAGCTGATGAAAATGTGTTTATAAAGTAGTTTAAGTTTTTACTGAAGGCAGCAGTATTTTGTCCATTATTATTACTTAATAACTTTTTATTTCTTCCTTTTAAATCGATAGAATAAACACCTCTGTTAATGGATCCGTTTTCTACAGATTGATAATAAATGGTCTTCTTCTTTTCATTAAAACCATAGTATTTCGTTACTTCCCAATTTCCTTGTGTAATTTGATTGATTAGTTTTCCACTAAAGTTATAATGATAAACATGGTTGTAACCATCCTTTTCGCTTGTCCATATAAAACTATTATCAGCTAAAAAAGTAAGGTTATCAGTAATATCAATATATGCCTTGTCTGTTTCATTCAATAATAAAGTAGCACTACTTTTTAAAGCATTTACTTTATGTAGATTTAAATTATTTTGATGACGATTTAAAGTAGTTGCAACTAAAACATCAGCAGCATTAGACCATTTAATTCTTGGAATGTATTCGTAATCACCTAAAGAAATCTTCTTTGTGTTTTTAGAAGAAAGCGTAAACATGTGCAAAGTTACATCTGCATTTTTCTCTCCTGCTTTTGGATATTTAAAAACTTGTTGATTAGGATACAATTCTTTACCAACAATATCCATAGAAAAAGTAGGAACTTCAGTTTCATCAAAACGTAAAAAAGCTAAATAAGCACCTGTACTGTTCCATTCGAAAGCTCTTACAAAAGCAAATTCTTCTTCGTAAACCCAATCTGTAATACCATTAATAATACTGTTCTTTTTTCCATCACTTGTAACCTGTGTAATTTTATTTGACGCTACATTTTTTATGAAAATGTTATTGTCTTTAGCGTACGCTACATTTTTATTATCCGGAGAAAATACAGGTTCTTGAATTTCTTCACCAATTAAGGTTAGTTTTTTAGAAGCAATATCATAAGCATAATAAGTTCCTTTTTTTGAATGACGAAATATCTGTTGGAAGTTTGTTCCTAAAATTAACTTTGTTTCATCATTATTAAAACTGTAAGAAGAAAAACTTTTTAAACCTTCTAAATCTCCACTATTAACAATAGTTGCTACTTTTTCTAGTGTTTTGTAACTGTATTTGTCTACTGATACAGTTCTTGATTTTCTATCATAATCCAATACAGCATAAAAATCACCATTCATAGAATTTAAAGAATTCATTCTTTCTGCAGAAAATGTTCCGTTCCAGATTTTTTCTAAGGTAATTTCTTTGGTGCTTGAGGAATGTTTAGCGTTTGTTTGTGCTTCTATTTTGCAATTAGTAAGAAGTATAATTGCTACTAAAAAATATATATGCTTCATTCAGACTTTGTATTTAATAAAACTTTGCCAAGTTTACGGAAAAATCAGCAAAAAAAGCATTTTAAAAACAGAAATCTTGATTATATCTTAATGTTTTAACAGTTTCACTTATCTTTGTTCTTGACACTTTTATACCTAAATAAATGAGTAAACTTATTTCCGGTTTTTCTAAGTTAACTAAAGATGAAAAGATTACATGGTTAACAGAAAATTATTTCCATAATCAATCAGAAACTAAAGATGTTATTAAACAATATTGGAATAGCAATATTGATTTACAACAATTGCATGATGATTTTATAGAAAACACAATTTCTAATTTTTACATGCCTTTTGGTATTGCTCCAAACTTTGTGATAAATGATAGAGCTTACGTGGTTCCTATGGTTGTAGAAGAAAGTTCTGTGGTTGCAGCAGCTTCTTTGGTTGGGAAATACTGGAGCACAAGAGGTGGTTTTAAAACGAAAGTAATTGGCACAACAAAAATTGGGCAAGTCCATTTTATGTTTGCAGGAGATAAAACTGAAATTGAAAAGTACTTTCTTAAAAATAAAACTGAATTATTCGCAGCTACAGCTTCCATTACAAAGAATATGGAAAAACGTGGTGGCGGAATTTTAGATATAGAATTAGTCGACAAAACGGATAAATTAGAAAACTATTACCAATTGCATGTAACTTTTGAAACGAAAGATTCAATGGGTGCAAATTTTATAAATTCTTGTTTAGAAGCAATTGCTAAAACATTTGAAAGAGAAGATATAGAAATCGTAATGAGTATTCTTTCTAACTATGTTCCAGAATGTTTGGTAAGGGCAGAAGTGAGTTGTAAAATTGATGAATTAGGAGGAGAAAACCCACAGAAGTTTGCAGAGAAATTTTATCAAGCAGTAAAAATTGCAGAAGTAGAACCTTACAGAGCTGTAACTCATAATAAAGGAATTATGAATGGAATTGACGCTGTTGTTTTAGCAACTGGTAACGATTTTAGAGCTGTAGAAGCTGGTGCGCATGCATATGCTTCAAGATCTGGACAATATTCGAGTTTGTCTCATTGTTCTATTGATGACGGAATTTTTAAGTTTTGGATTGAAATTCCTTTAGCTTTAGGAACCGTTGGTGGTTTAACAGGTTTACATCCAATGGCAAAATTGTCTTTAGAGATGTTACAAAAACCAACTGCAAGAACATTAATGCAAGTGATGGCAGCAGCAGGATTGGCACAGAATTTTGCAGCTTTAAGAGCCCTAACAACAAAGGGAATTCAGCACGGACATATGAAAATGCATTTGCAGAATATTTTAAATCAATTTAATGCAAATGATGAAGAAAAAGCAATAATTACTGCTTATTTTGATAAAAGAACCGTGACACATTCTGCAGTTGTAGATAAAATAGATTCTTTAAGAGAACCAACAATTAGTTGGATTGATTTTTTAGATAAAAACTTAGTAAGGTCTAAATTGTCGATGATTGATAAAAATTCAAAACCTGTTTTTGGAAAGATGAATGGGCAACAAATGATTGAACATTTAAGCTTTTTATTACAGATTTCTAATGGTAAGGTGGATGCTGATTATTATGTTTCTGATGAGAAATCCGCAAGAAGAAAACCTTTTTTAAATACAGAAGGGGAGTTGCAAGTTGGTTTTAAAGCACCAATGTTATCTGAAGAACCAAATGAATTAAAATTTAGTTCCGTTGGCGCTGCAATAAATGATTTATTTATTCAAATAGATGATTTCAATAGTCATTTTAAAACTGCAAAAGCAGAAAATCATCCGTTTTTTGGTGAGTTAGATTATGAATATTGGCAGAAATTCCACGTAAAACATTTTACACATCATTTTAAACAATTCCACTTATTATAATTAGATTGACTTTTCTGTAAATGCAGGAAATTATAAAATTAAAATGTCTCCTCGAGCGCAGTCGAGAGGTCATAAAAAAGTAGTTATCATAAAAAGGTCTCGACTGCGCTCGACCAGACAAAGTAGTTTTGAAAAATTATTATTCTAACGGAAAGCTTTTGTTAACAGGAGAATATCTTGTTTTAGACGGAGCGAAATCTTTAGCGATTCCTACAAAATTTGGTCAAGATTTAGTAGTTGAAAAAATAAAAGAACCAGAAATCATTTGGGGAAGTTTTACGCACACAGGAGAATGTTGGTTTGAAGCTGTTTTTGACTTGAAAAAACTACGTTTGATAAATTGTACATTTAATTCTGATAAAGAAGGGAATGCCGATATTATTGCAGAAACGTTGTTAGGGATTTTAAGAGAAGCAAAAGATTTAAATCCTGATTTTTTAAATTGTGAAAATGGATTTATGGTGAAAACCAACCTTACTTTTCCAAGAAATTGGGGATTAGGTACTTCATCAACTTTAATAAATTCTATTGCAACTTGGGCAAAAGTAGATGCTTTTAAGTTATTGTGGAATTCCTTTAAAGGAAGTGGTTATGATATTGCTTGTGCTCAAAATGATACACCTGTTTTTTATCAAATTGAAAATAAAGAACCTGTTGTTGAGCAAGTAACATTCAACCCAAGTTTTAAAGAGAATTTGTTTTTTGTACATCTAAATCAAAAGCAAGATTCTAAAGAAGGAATTGCTAAGTTTAGAGAAAGTAATATCAATTTTGATAAAGAAATAAAAAGAATTTCAGCTATTTCTGATGCGTTTTTAAAGGCAGATTCAATAGAAGGTTTTAATAGTTTAATTGTTGAGCATGAAAACATAATCAGCTCAATTATCAAACTGAAACCAGTAAAAGAAAGATTATTTCCAGATTATTTTGGAGAAATAAAAAGTTTAGGAGCTTGGGGAGGAGATTTTGTTCTAGTAACAGGAGATTCATCAACACCAGCTTATTTTAAAAATAAAGGATTCGAAACAATCCTTACATATTCAGAGATGATTTTATGAGTAAAGTAATAATTATTGGAGGTGGAGCAGCAGGATATTTTACAGCTATAAACGCAAAAGAAAATAACCCTGAATTAGATATTACGATTCTCGAAAAAGGGAAAGACGTTTTACAAAAAGTAAAAATTTCTGGAGGAGGAAGATGTAATGTTACACATGCTTGTTTTGAGCCAAAAGAATTGGTGAAATTTTATCCAAGAGGAGAAAAAGAATTGTTAGGGCCTTTTCATAAATTTATGACAGGAGATACTTTTGAGTGGTTCGAAAATAAAGGTGTCCCTTTAAAAATCGAAGATGATAATCGTGTTTTTCCTGAAGCAAATACAAGTCAAGCAATTATAGATTGTTTTCAAAACGCTGTTGATAACTTAGGTATTAAAGTGTTGACAAACTGTGGTGTAAATTCGGTTTCTCAACAAGATGATAAGTGGATTGTTAACACAAAAGAGCAAGTTTTTGAAGCAGATAAATTAGTTGTTGCAGCAGGAAGTTCTAAAAAAGTATGGGAATTGTGTGAAAGTTTAGATCACGCTGTTATAGAACCTGTTCCTTCATTATTTACTTTTAATATCAATGATAAAAGATTGGTAGATTTATTAGGTACATCTGTGCCAAATGCGACTGTAACTATTTCTGGAACAAAATTAGAAGCATCAGGGCCTCTGTTAATTACACATTGGGGAATGAGTGGACCAGCAGTTTTAAAACTTTCTGCTTTTGGAGCAAGAGTTTTAGCTGATAAAAATTATCAATATAATGTAGTGGTAAATTGGTTGTCTAGACCAACAGATAAAGTATTGAATGTACTTCTCAATTTAAAAAAGAAAGAGCCACGTAAAACAGCAATTTTAAAATCTCCATTTGCGGAGGTATCTAAAAGATTGTGGGAACGTTTTGTAGTTGCTGCAGGTATAACACCAACTCAAAATTGGGCGGATTTAAATAATGCTCAGTTAGAAAACTTAGCAAACCAATTAACGAAAGGAATTTTTAATGCAAACGGAAGAACTACTTTTAAAGATGAATTTGTTACTGCTGGTGGAATCGATTTAAAAGAAATTAATTTTAAACGTTTTGAAAGTAGAAAGCATAAAAATCTCTTTTTTGTAGGAGAAGTTTTAAATATAGATGCAGTTACTGGAGGTTTTAACTTTCAGAATGCTTGGACAGGTGGTTACATCTGTGCAAACGCTTTGGCAGAAGATTAATTTTTCACCTCACTGAAAACAGTTAGTCTTCTCACTGTTTTCAGTGAGGTAAAAACTTCACTGATTTTGGGGATTGACAAGTGCTTATAAAAGGTATAAATTTGGATATATAATTCTAACAAATTTATAAACCTCCAAATATGAAAACTTTCAAAAATTTCTTTTTTTTAAGTCTAACAATTTTGTTGTCATTTACTTTAAATGCTCAAGATTATGTAATGAGTTCTGTTACTAATCCTTTAGAAAATACTTCTGAATCTGTTGATAATTCTGATATAACTCCTTTAATAGAAAATGAAACATTCACGTATAAATCTCATGGAGAAAAAGTTTTAGTTGTTTTTAGTGAAACAGAGCACATAGAATATTATAATAATAAAAGACATTATATAAAATCTAAAATTTCATGGTTGTCAACAAATGAATGTTTAATGACAATTGTAGATTCAGATTTGCCAAATTTTCCATTTAGTAATGGTACAAAATTATCTATGGTAATTACTAAAGTAAAAGGTAAGAATGTTCATTATAAATCTACTTTAGGAGGAAGAACTTGGTCTGGTAAAATGAAAAAACAATAATTAATAGTTGTTGTTTACCGTTTTTAAGAATTGCCCCTTTTTTATATTAGCTTTTTCTATATCAATAGAAAAAGCTTTTTTAGTTTCAGCTATAAATTTATTGTTAATCGTTTTATTGTTTATTTTTGAAGTGAATTTAAATATGAATTATGGCATTAACAGAATCAAATGAATTTATAATAGGAACTAAAGCTCCTAGTTTTAATTTAATAAATACAGTTAATGGTGCTTTTGTTTCTTTAGAAGAGATTAAGGGTGATAGAGGAACTGTCATTATGTTTATTTGTAATCATTGCCCTTTTGTAATTCATGTAAATTCAGCCTTGGTTAAAATGGCGAACGATTATTATCAAAAAGGAATTCGTTTTATAGCGATTAGTTCTAATGATGTAGAAAATTATCCACAAGATGCTCCTAAATTCATGAAGCAATTGGTTATAGAAGAAAATTTCCCTTTTCCTTATTTGTATGATGAAACTCAAGAAGTAGCAAAAGCATATAATGCGGCTTGTACTCCAGATTTTTATATTTTTGATGCTGATTTAAAGTCAGTTTATCATGGGCAATTAGATAATTCAAGACCTGGAAATGGAATGCCTGTTACTGGAATTGATTTGCGGAATTCTCTTGATAATTTATTGGAAAATAAACCTGCTTTAGAAAATCAAAAACCAAGTATGGGTTGTGGTATTAAGTGGAAATAGTTTTTAATAGTTATTTAATATCATCATTTATTTCAATCCAATAACCATTTGGGTCTTGAAAGTAAACTTGTTTAATACCATCTTTTCGAACGTAATCTTTATTTTGAGAACCAATCCAATCAGAATAATCAATTTTTAATTCTTTTAGATGTACTACAAATGAATCTATATTAACCGTTGACAAAGCAAAGTGAACAGCTTTATTTACCTTTATTTCAAAGTCAGGACGTGGAATTAGATGAAGTTGTTTGCCTTCTCCAATAGATAACCATCTAGTTTTAGAGTTAGAGGCAGTATTTTTTATTTCTTTAAATTGAAACACTTTTTGATAAAAGTCTATAGATGTGTCTACATCTTTTACGGAAAGTGCAATGTGATTAAATGAAAAAGAGCTCATTTATAAAATTTTATGATGTTTAAATATATTATATCGTTTTGTCTAAATAATACTGATACAGTTTTGTAAATGCATGTTTGTATCTTAGTTTGCAATCTCTGATATCTCCTTCAAATTTCAACTCTTTTTTAACGCCTAAATTATAAATGCCTTTACCTTTTGCCATGCGTTCTAGTTTTCTAATCGCTTTTTCGGATAATTGATTATAGATAGGTTCTACAATTTTACATTGTTCTATTTTGCCATTTTTAATATCCCAATCTTTTGCTTTCTGACCTTTTAAAATATTTTTAGAAAAATAAACTTCTTTAATTAATGGAAAAGCAAATGCGAGTACTTTTTTAGAACCTTCGTTGCCAAACCAAATCACCTCTTTGTTTCTAACGACAAATGTTCTAATAAAAAAGTTATCAAAATAGGAGAGTTGTTCAGCAACAACAGCAGCTACACCAACTGCATTTATTTCATGACCTAGTTTTTTTCTTTCGGTATCAAACCAAATATAAAAATCTCGTGTTTGGCAGATGTTTTTATATTTTAAGTTTCCATTATCTAAAGATAAATTGAATTTATTGGCTTGTTGCCAAATTGCTGTATTTCTCTTTCTATCTTTTTTTAACCAATTACCACTTTTAAGAACAGTTTCTCCTGTTGCTTTTTTATACTTTTTTAAACTTTTCCATTCTTGGGAAAATGTAAGTTGAGTGGTTAAAAGAAAGATGATAAGCGCTACTATGTTGAGTAATTTTCTCATCAAGGTAATTTTTTGGAGAGTTTGTTTGTGCGTAATGAATTACTATTCATAAAGTGATTAATTATTATGAAGAATGAGATTAGAATCAAGTTAAATTATCCAACTTCACCACGATGAGGTTTTAATGCATCTCTATAAATTTTCATATCTTTTTCATCAACAGTTATAAATGCAGAAAACAACATTTCGTTTTTCTCTTGAATATTAATTTCATGAAAAGTTAAGTTTTCTATCGTTGCAAATTCTTTTAAATGAATGGTGTGATGTTCTGCAGTTTTCTTTGCATCTGGACCTCTAAAATCCCACAATAATTTTATTTTTCTAGACATTTTAGTATTTCTTAATGATTGATAAAAATAAACAATTCTCCAGTTTTAAAACTGATTTCCACCTTGTTTTTAATCGCTTTGTTTCTTGTGCCAATTCTTTGTCCGAAAGTCAAATTCTCATCATTTAAAGAATATTGTAGTCCTTTTGTATTGATGTTTTTTGCTTCAGGAAAAGGAACTAAAGAAATTGTTTTATCAACAGAGTTTAAGATTTTAGTATTTTTATCCGCTAGAAAATAACGACTATGATTGTCAAAAAAAGTAAGACTTAATTTATTTTTCCACTGAATTGTTGTGTGTAGGTTTCCTAAAAAATGATCTTGTTCTTTTCCACTTGCGCCAAATACATCAACATTTTTAAAACCTTTTTCAAATAAGATTTGAAGTATTTTATCAAAATCAGTAAAATCTTGATTCGGAGTATGAATTACTTCAATATTTTTTGGTAGGTTTTCTATGGAATCAAAATCGCCACTAATAAAATTGGGTTTAATTTCATTTTTTTCTAAAAAGTGATAAGCGCCATCTGTAGCGCAAATAACTTCGTAATTAGAAATGTTGGGAAGGTTTTTTGGAGGTTCTCCATTTAAAAGTAAAAAGACAGTTCCTTTATTCATAAAACAAAAATACCCATTTCTTAGTTAAAAGAAATGGGTATTTAAAAACAGGTGAAATTTTAAATGATTACTTTTTTTTCCAAGTTAAAATAATGGTAAATAATTTCCCTATTAAAAAAATTATCATTCCAAAAGTAGGTGCGAGTAAACCAACTCTAAAACCAACAGCTAAAACTTGACTTGACACACTATTTGCTACACTTATCATTTCTAATGCTTGTAAAAGACCAATAACAAAGCCTAAAACACCAAACACAAAAGAAAATAAGGCTAAAGAACTAATGAGTTTGTGGGTTTTTTCGGTATTGTCTTTTAAGCCTTTAATAAATAAAACAACAATTACAATTAATAAGATTAATAACGTAATCATAAATAGTGGTCCTCCTTCAATAATGAATTTCATAATATATTTTTTAAGATTATAAAGTAAAAGTATTTTTAAAAAGAAGTTGATAAATAATTTAGCGACCAATAACCAGTTTTGATTCGGTTTTAACAAATGTCGTATTTTTAATGAAAATAAAGCAAAAATTGTTGAAACACTTGTTAATTTGGTATTTCATCTATTTTTACATTAAATAGTGTTAAAAAATAGTTTATTTGTAAGATGAATAAGTTGGTGTTAAAAGTTTTTAAAAAAGTTTCATTACACTTGTTTTTTTGGCTGATTGTTTGGTTTTTCTTTTCTAGTTTTTTTAGTGTTGGTTCTAAAAACGAAAATTTTATTTTTTGGTTTTCGACCATTTTAAGTACTATTTCAATTTTATCTTCTTACGTTTTTGTATATTATTTAATTCCTGAATTTTTAATTACTCAAAAACACAAAATTTTTATTTTATATACTTTTTATGCATTTGTTTTTATTGTTTGTGCAGTTTTAATGACAGTTGTTTTCGGTTTCGTCTTTTTCTACAATTTAGAGTATCAACAAATGCCAGCATTAACAAAAAGTCTTGCTGTAATCTTAGTTTGTGTTATACTAATTGTTGTTTTGGCAAGTGGTTTAAAAATTTTAAAACACAGTTATAAGTCTTTAGAAGAAAAGAAAACTTTAGAAAATAAATTTTTACAAACTAAGTTAGAGTTAAAAGAACAAGAGTTAAAGTTTTTAAAGATGCAAATTCATCCGCATTTTTTGTTTAATTCTCTAAATACTATTTATGGTTTTGCAATCGCTAAAGCGGATGAAGCGCCAGAAATGATTTTAAAATTATCTAATTTGTTAGATTATATTTTATATCAAGTAGAGAAACCAAAAGTACTTTTAATAGAAGAAGTAAATCATTTAGAAGACTATATTTCATTAGAAAAAATGCGTTTTCATGATACTTTAAAAGTGAATTTTAATAAAGAGAAATTGAACGATTCTCTTCAAATTCCGCCAATGTTATTAATTCCTTTTGTAGAAAATAGTTTTAAACATGGTGTAATTATAAATGGAGTTTTAAATGTTGATATTCGTCTAAGAACAGTAAATAATTGTCTGGTTTTTGAGGTAGAAAATTCATCCAAAAGAAAAGAAGAAGCGAGTACAGGAATTGGACTTCCTAATATTAGAAAACGTTTAGAAATGTTGTATCCAGAGAAACATCAATTAGAAATAATTGAAAATAATGATACTTTTAAAGTACATTTAAAAATTGAATTTTAATAATGATTATTGACGGATAATGTTATTTCGACAGAATGAGTTGCGAATGACGAGAAATCTCAAGTTCCTTATAATGTGAAAACAAATTGCTAAAAAATGAATACCATTAATTGTGTTATTGTTGATGATGAACCAATTGCTAGAAATATTCTAGAAACTTTTGTGGCTAAAATTCCGAATTTTAATTTGGTAAAAAGTTGCAAGAACGCGATGGAAGCTTTCGAAATAGCAAATTCTCAAAATATAGACCTATTCTTTTTAGATATTAATATGCCAGACATCTCTGGTTTGTCTTTAGCTAAAACAATAAACAAGAAATCTAAAATTATTTTTACAACTGCTTACAGAGAATATGCTGTTGATGGTTTCGATTTACAAGCGGTAGATTATTTACTAAAACCAATTGCTTTTGATCGTTTTTTACAAGCGGTCAATAAATTTTTTGAAACGCAATCTGTTATTGTGAAGCAAGTTGTTGTTGAGGAAACTCCAATAAAGAACGATTATATTTTTGTACGTTCAGAACGTAAAATGGTAAAGATAAATTTTGATGAAATTCTATATGTTGAGAGTTTATCTGATTATATCAAAATTCATACAATAGATACCGTTTTAGTAACGAGAGAAACGATTAGTAATTTAGAAATGAAATTGCCATCTCAACAATTTTTAAGAATTCATAGATCTTATATTGTTAATTTAAGCAAAACAGATTCTTATACGAATGAATTTATTGAAATTGAAAAAAATGCAATTCCTATAAGTAGAACGTACAAAGAAAATGTACTTAAAAAGTTAACCGAAAATTCTTTGAAATAGTTTTATCTTTGAAGCAAATTTTAGAATTTGAATACAGCACAATTTATATCGAAATCAAGTAATAATTCAGTAGAAAAAGCAAGTTTTACATGGCAAACTCCAAGTAATATTGCATTGGTAAAATATTGGGGAAAGAGCAATCCTCAAATACCTAAAAACGCTTCTATTAGTTTTACGTTAAACAATTGTCATACAATTACAACGATCGATTTTGATAAAAAAGAGAAATCAGAAAAAGTAGATTTCGACTTATTCTTTGAAGGAAAGCAAAAAGATGCCTTCAAACCAAAGATTGCAGAGTTCTTTACAAGAATACAAGAATATTGTCCTTATATTTTTGAATATAAAATGCTTATCAATTCAGAGAATTCTTTTCCTCATTCTAGTGGAATAGCTTCTTCAGCAAGTGGTTTAAGTGCAATTGCAAGATGTTTAATGAGTTTAGAAAATGAATTAAATCCTGATTTATCAGAAAAAGAAATCAATAAAAAAGCTTCTTTCTTGGCAAGATTAGGTTCTGGAAGCGCAAGTAGAAGCATAGAAGGACCAATGGTTGTTTGGGGAAATCACCCAGAAATTGAAGGAAGTTCAGATTTATTTGGAGTGAAATTTCCTTATAAATTGGATACTGTTTTCGAAAATTATCAAGACGCAATTCTTTTGGTTGATAAAGGCGAAAAACAAGTTTCTAGTACAATTGGTCATAATTTAATGCATGATCATCCGTATGCAGAAAATCGTTTTACGCAAGCGAATGATAATTTATCTAAAATATCAGAAATTCTTCAAAATGGAGATATCAAAGCATTTATAAGTTTAGTAGAAAGTGAAGCGCTTACGCTACATGCAATGATGCTAACGAGTAATCCGTATTTTATTTTAATGAAACCAAATACGTTAGAAATTATCAATCGTATTTGGGAATACAGAAATGAGAACGATAGTAATATTTGTTTTACGCTAGATGCTGGGGCAAATGTACATGTTTTATATCCTGAAGTAGAAAAAGAGGCTGTAAATCAGTTTATTGAAAAAGAGTTGTCTAAATACTGTCAGAAAAATCAGTATATTTGTGATACTGTGGGTTTTGGAGCAAAACAATTATAAGATTCTCAGTCAAAAAAACTCCTAAATGAAAGCTTTTATTAAGTTTATATCAATACTTGTTTTTCTTTTTTCATTAGCTGTTTCTGCGCAAAAAACGACGTGGTTAGATGTTGATTTAAAAGAAACAAACCAATCTAATTCGGTTTATTATAAAGTAACTTCTGCTAATAATAAAGAAGTGACGTATTTTTTTAAGGGAGGAAAAGTCTTTAGAAAGTTTAATTATTCAAAGAGAAAACCCGTTGGCAATTTTTCTGAGTTTTATGAAACTGGTGAATTAAGAGTTTCTGGAAAATATGAAAACGGTTTAGAAGAAGGTATTTGGAAAACATATTATAAAAACGGGAAAATTAAAGAAAAAGGAAAATATAAAAAGGGTGAAAAGGTTGGTATTTGGAAATCTTTTTATAAGAATTTTTAAGGAAAACCTTTTAATATTAAATTTTGTATTTTTGCACTAAATTGAAAAGAAAAATGAAAGGACCATTATTTTATGCTAAAATTCTTCTCTTCGGAGAATATGGAATCATAAAAGATTCTAAAGGTTTAGCAATTCCGTTTAACGCATATCGAGGAGCTTTAAAAACTTCTTCTAATTTATCTGGAGATCCTAAGATTTCCAATGAAAACTTAGTGCGTTTTTATAAGCATTTAGCTTCTTTAGATACAGAATTGGTTTCTTTTAATTTAAACGATTTAAAAACTGATATTGAAAACGGAATGTATTTCGATTCTTCAATTCCTCAAGGTTATGGAGTTGGTAGTTCTGGAGCTTTAGTAGCATCAATCTACGATAAATACGCTGATGATAAAGTTACTGTTTTAGAAAACTTAACAAGAGAAAAATTGTTGAAATTGAAACAAGTTTTTTCTTTAATGGAATCTTTTTTTCATGGTAAAAGTTCTGGTTTAGATCCTTTAAATAGTTACTTAAGTTTACCTATTTTAATTAATTCTAAAGAAAATATTGAACCTGCAGGAATTCCTTCTCAAAAACAAGGAAAAGGCGCAGTTTTCTTATTAGATTCTGAACAAATTGGTGAAACTGAACCGATGGTAAACATCTTTATGAATAAGATGAAAAACGAAGGTTTTAGAAAAATGATTAGTGAAGAATTTTCAACAACAACAGATGCTTGTATTGAAGATTTTTTAGGAGGTAATGTAAAATCGTTGTTTGGTAACGTAAAATCATTATCTAAAATAGTTTTAAAGAATTTTAAACCTATGATTCCTGATGCTTTTCATAAAGTTTGGGAAAACGGTATAAAAAGTAATGATTATTACTTAAAACTTTGTGGTTCTGGTGGTGGAGGCTATATTTTAGGTTTTACTGAAGATTATGAAAAAGCACAACAAAGTCTTAAGGACTATAAGTTAGAGTTGGTTTATAGATTTTAGTCTTATGATTAGCTTTAAAGTTAAAAGAATCATTTTTAAATTTTTCAGTTTACTTTCAGTTATTAGAGGTTATAATATTCTTGTTTTAATTTTAGCACAATACTTAGCGGCTATTTTTATCTTTTCACCAAAAAAATATGTGAGAAGTATTATTCTTGATGTCGACTTATTTTACATTGTTTTAGCAAGTATTTGTGTTGTTGCTTCGGGTTATATTATCAATAATTTTTATGATGTTAAAGTAGATCGAATCAATCGACCATTAAAAGCTAGATTAGATGATTATGTAAAACAATCAACCAAATTAAAGCTATATTTTCTTTTAAATTTCTTAGGTTTTATTTTTGGACTTCTAATTTCCGTAAAAGCAGCCTTGTTTTTTGCTGTTTATATTTTTGCAATTTGGTTTTATTCTCATAAGTTAAAAAAGTATCCTTTTACAGGGTTGGTTTCAGCTACAGTACTTACAATTCTTCCTTTTTTTGCAGTATTTGTATATTTTAAAAATTTTTCAAAGATAATTTTTGTGCATGCCGTCTTTTTGTTTTTAGTACTTATGGTTAGAGAATTGCTAAAAGATTTACAGAATATGAAAGGTGCAATTGTAAATGATTATGATACTTTTCCTGTTTTTTATGGAGAGAAGAAAACAAAACAGTTGTCAATTTTTTTATTAGTATTAACGCTTTTTCCTGTAGTGATTTTGTTTAGCTATCCTGCGTTAAGTTATATGAGATATTACTTTTATTTTGCTTTAATGGTTCTTATTTTTCTAGGGTTTTATTTATGGAATTCAACCGAAACGAAACAATATAGAATGATGCATAACGTTTTGAAAGTGTTGCTTTTAATAGGTGTTTTTTCTTTAATTTTTATTGATACCTCTCTAATTGTAGAAAAAGTAATAGACAGCTTGAATTAAGATTTTTTATACCTACTTTTGCAAAAATTATAATAAGTAATGAAATCAGATAGAAACTCGTCGAGAGGACGACAAGAAGGAAAAAAAAGTACGCCTCTTAGTAGAAAAAGTAGTACTCCTTTAAGTAGAAAAAGTCCTAAAAAGACTTTTACTAAAATTAAAGATGCACCAAAATCGGATGAATCAACAGGGATTCGTTTAAACAAATACATTGCAAATTCTGGAGTATGTTCTCGTAGAGAAGCAGATACTTATATTGAGCATGGAAGTGTTGAAGTAAATGGTAAGTTGGTAACAGAAATGGGGTATAAAGTTCAGCCAGACGATATTGTTCGTTTTGATGGAACTTCAATTACGCCAGAACAAAAAAGATATATTTTACTAAATAAACCTAAGAACTACATCACCACTATGGATGATGAAAGAGGTAGAAAAACGGTGATGGAATTGATTGCGAATGCATCAAAAGAAAGAATATATCCTGTAGGGAGATTAGATAGAAACACAACGGGTTTGTTGTTGTTTACCAATGATGGAGATTTAGCGAAGAAATTAACGCATCCAAAACATAATGTTCGTAAATTATACCACGCTTCTTTAGATAGAAAGTTAGAATTAAGAGATTTAGAGAAATTAAGAGGAGATGTTATTATTGAAGGGAGAAAAGTATTTATTGATGCAATTTCTTATGTAGATGGTCAGCCAAAATCTGAAATTGGTATCGAAATTCATTCTGGTAGAAATAGAATTGTTCGTAAAATTTTTGAACATGTTGGTTATAAAGTAAGCAAATTAGATAGAGTAGTTTTTGCTGAGTTAACGAAGAGAAATTTACCAAGAGGTAGATGGAGAGAGTTAACGAATTTAGAAGTTACAAATCTTCAGATAATGAAATAGAATAATTAAAAATCCAGCTTTAAGCTGGATTTTTTTTGTCTAATTTTTAATTAATTAAAAATTAGAACCAAATAGTTGTAAAAAGAAGTTCGTTCTATTAGATAGCGTTTATATGTTATAGATAAAGAGTGTTCGGAGGCTTCTAAAGCGAATATTGGTTTGGATATTGATGGTTCGTTAAAGGTTGTTAATAGTGCTTTTTAAGCATTAGACCCTAAAGAATGTCAATGAGATTTTAACTGGTTGCGTTTATTCGTTTTTACTTTAGGTGTTTTTCTAAGAGGTAAAACGAAAGTTTAAAAAAAAATCCTTCAAGAAGTCATTTTAAAAGAAGAAATAGAAATTCAGTTAGAATTGGTTGTTAAGAATTTTGAAATTGTTGATGATTTAGAAGAAAATCAATATTTTGTGCATCCATTATTTTTTATTTTAAATAAAAAACAAACAATAAAGTTTTTGTAGTTGCATAGGAATCAATATTTAATAAATGGTCTAAAGTAGTTTTTGGGCACAAAAAAACCCAAACTAAAAGTTTGGGTTTGTAAGTGGTACCTCCAGGAATCGAACCAGGGACACAAGGATTTTCAGTCCTTTGCTCTACCAACTGAGCTAAGGTACCATTGCCTTAGCGGATGCAAATATAGAATGTTTTTTGGTTTCTCCTAAAGAAAATATAAAAAAGTTTGATGTGTTTTTAAAATTTATCTAAATTTGAAAGATGAACTTAACAATTGATGTTGGAAATACTAGAGTTAAAACTGCTGTTTTTGAGAAAGATAAGCTCGTAGAGTTGACTGTTTTTGACAAAACAAAAATTTTATCAGAAATTAAAAAAATTTTAAAAAAACATGTAATTTCTAATGTGATCATGTCAAATGTGGCTTCAATTTCTGATTCGAAGCTGAAAAAATTACAGAAATTAGTTAAAATAAAGGTTATTTCTTCTTCTACTAAGGTTCCTTTTGAGAATCTTTATAAAACTCCAAAAACTTTAGGAATTGATAGAATTGCATTAGTTGCAGGTGCAGTTAATCAGTTTTATGGTAAAAATGTTTTAGTTATAGATGCAGGTACTTGTATTACTTTTGATTTTGTAAACTCAAAAGGAGGGTATTTAGGAGGAGCAATATCTCCAGGAGTACAAATGAGATTTAATTCTTTAAATCACTTTACAGCAAATTTGCCTTTATTAGAAAAAGAAGAAGTAAGTGATTTTATCGGGAAAAACACAAAAGAAAGCATTAATTCGGGTATTGTAAATGGTGTAATTCAAGAAATTGATGGCGTTATTAATCAATATAAAAAGAAATATTTAGATTTAACAGTTGTTTTAACAGGAGGGGACACAAATTTCTTGGCAAAACAATTAAAAAGTAGCATATTTGCCAATCAAAATTTTCTCCTTCAAGGATTAAATACAATATTGATATTTAACATAGACAAATGATTAGAAACATCTTATTAGTCTTTTTACTAATAACTTCTTTAGCTACAACAGCTCAAAGAACAAATTCATCACCCTATTCTTTTTTTGGTATTGGGGAGGAATTTAATCCAGTTACAGTAGAGCAGAGTGCAATGGGGGGTATTGGAGTTGCATTTAGCCACTATAAGTACTTGAACTTCACAAACCCTGCAGCTTATGCAGATTTAAGGTATACAACATACTCTTTTGGTGTGTTAAATAATAAGTTAACAATAGATAATGGTACTGAAACGCAAAGTACAAACTCTACAAGTTTAAGTTATTTCGCTTTGGCATTTCCTTTAGGTTCTAAAGCAGGTATGTCTTTTGGTATTCAGCCTGTGTCATCTGTAGGTTATTCTTTATCTAATACGAATGCCGATGAAACAGAGATTTCTCTTTTTTCTGGAGATGGAGGTATCAGTCGAGTTTATGGTAGTTTTGGAATAAAGGTATTTAAAGGGTTTTCTTTAGGTGTTGAAGCTGATTATAGTTTTGGTAATATTGAGAATAGTGTAATAAATCAAGTTACAAATGTAACATTAGCAACAAAATATAAAGAATCAACTATAGTTAGAGGAGGTTCTGTAACTTTAGGTGCTCAATATAAAACAGAAATTAATAAAGATCTTGTATTAAGTATTGGAACAACTTATAAGATAGGTAATGATTTAAAAGTAACTGGTGATGAGTATTTATATTCTCTTACCTTAGCTAGTACAGGTACAGAGTTTGGAAGAGATACTATTTCTCAATCTAGTATAAGTGGAAATTATAAATTACCTTTAAAAACAAATTTAGGAGTAGGTTTAGGTAAATATGATAAATGGTATGTAGGTTTAGAATATGAAAATCAAGATGCTATTGAAACTACAGGGTTCTTAAATACAACGAACGCTTATAGATATAGTGAATCAAATAGATTTTCTTTAGGTGGTTTTTATTTACCTAAAATAAATTCGATATCAAGTTATTGGGAAAGAGTTACTTATAGAGCAGGTATTCGTTTAGAGAAGACTGGTTTATTAGTTGATGGTTCAGGTTTAAATACGAATTATACTCCAATAGACGACTTTGGCATATCTTTTGGTCTAGGTTTACCACTGAGACAGTTATCCACATTAAATATGGGATTTGAATTTGGTGAGAGAGGAACTACTGATAATAATTTAATTCAAGAAAATTATTTTAATTTTAGATTAAGTTTATCTTTGACAGACTCAAAATGGTTTCAGAAAAGAAAGATAGATTAACAAAAAACTAACAAAATGAAGAAAATTACGTTTTTATTAGCTGCAATGATATTATTAGTTTCAGCAAAAACAAATGCGCAAGATGATGCGAAAAGAGAATGTACTATAAAGTATAATCTGTTTAAAGGAGATTTCCAATCTAAAAAGTATGAAGAAGCTTATAAGAATTGGATTGTCTTAATGGATGACTGTAAAGATTTATCTGTTAATATTTATAAATACGGATCTGAATTAGCCGAAGATGTTAAAAAAGATCCTGCTTTAGCAAAAAGAGTTTACGAACAAAGATTGCAATATTTTCCTAAAAAGAACCCAGCAAAAGTTCACAGTGATTATGCAACTTATTTATCTAAAAATAAATTAGCTTCTGATGATGAGGTTTTTACAATTTTAGAAAAAGCATATAATGTAGATCCAACAAAAATGGGAGTAAAGAATTTATATTCTTACTTTCAAGGAGTAACTGATAGAAATAAAGATACAAATCCTCAAAAAGTATTTGATACTTATGATGATGTATTAGAGCATGTAAGTACAAAATTAGAAGGGTATGCTAAAAAATTAGTTCCTTTATCAGATTCTACAAAGGTTTTAGATAAAAGAGAAAAAAGAGATAAACATGCCTATACAGTAAACTCTAGAGCGTTAGGTACTGTAGAAAGTGGTTTAGATGCAATTATTTCTGAAATAGCTACTTGTGAACGTTTAGTTCCATTATATCAAAGAGATTTTGAAGCTAATAAAGAGAATGCTGTTTGGTTAAGAAGAGCTGTATCGAGAATGTTTAGTAAAGGATGTCAAGATGAGCAAATGTATGAAACGCTTGCAAAAGCATATGCTGAAGCTGCACCTTCTCCTGATTCAAAATCATTTTATGCAGGTATTTTAGAGAAAAATGGAGATGCAAGTGGAGCAGCTGCAATGAGACAAGAAGCGTTTGATTTAGAAACGGACCCTATAAAGAAAGCAAAATATAAATTAAAATTTGCTTATGCTGCTAAAGCTAGAGGTCAAAAATCTAGAGCTAGAAGTTTAGCTAGAGAGGCGTTAAGATATAATCCTAATTTTGGTAAAGCATATTTATTAATTGGAAGTTTGTATCAATCTAGTGTTAAAGGAACTGATTGTGGTAAAGGAGAATTTGAAAAAAGAATGATTTATGCAGCAGCTTTAAGACAAGCTCAAAAAGCAGCAGCTGTTGATCCAAGTATTTCTTCTGTTGCAGCAAGATATATTAGAAACTATAAAGCAAACTTGCCAAGTCAAAAAGTAATTTTTACTGCAGGTGTTAATCCTGGTAGTAGTTACACTATAAAATGTTGGATTGGGGAAACTGTTAGAGTACCCACAAAATAATTTTTTGAAAAACTTAAATAAAATATTACTAAAGAGCATTACTGTACTAACAATTACAGTAATGCTTTTTTCTTGCTCTAATAATACGCAAGAAGTTAGAGATTTTTTAGCTTCAAAAAATTTACCAATTGGGGTTGCAAAAGACGCTTTTCATGTGTATAAAGATTCAGGTAGGATTACTTCAAAATTAATTACACCTTTATTAAATGATTTTAGTAATAGAAAACAACATCCTTACAATGAGTTTCCAGAAGGAGTGAAAATTATAAATTTTGAAGGAAAAGATTCAGTTACTGTTTCTGGTAATTATGCATTATCTTATTCAAATACTCAGATTTCTGAACTTGTAGGAAATGTTGTGGTTATAAATCACGCAGAAAATTCTAAATTAGAAACAGAACAACTATTTTGGGATCAGAATACACAATACTTCTTTTCAGAAAAAGCATTCACCTTAAGTACTTTAAAAGATACTATTTATGGAGTAGGGTTTGAGAGTAAAGAAGATTTAAGTCAGCATTTGGCTAAAAAAACAATAGGAAGATTAGAAACAATAGAAGAATAACAAAATGACTAAAATTTGGAAATTTTTTCAGTATGGCTATTTAATAGTAGCAGTAATCTGTTTAATAGAAGGTATCGTTAGATGGAGTGAAGAGAGAGAAAAAGCGTATATGTTTCTTGGTGCTGCTATTTTTATTACCTTAGTTTTTTTCTTTAAAAGACATTTTAGAAAAAAAGTAGAAAAAAGAAATAACTTAAATAAATAGATTATAAATTCCTTAATGGAAATTGAAGTCATAATTATAGGTATCTCAATTATCCTTTCCGCATTTTTTTCGGGAATGGAGATTGCTTTTGTTTCAGCAAATAAACTACATATTGAATTAGAGAAAAAACGTGAAGGTTTTATTCCTAAAATTTTAAATAGAATTACTCAAAAATCATCAAAATTTATTACCACAATGTTGGTTGGTAATAATATTTCATTGGTAATTTATAGTTATTATATGGGAGGATTCTTAGTTGATATTCTTCCCCTAAAAAGTTATAATGATTTTTCTATACTTCTGATACAAACTATTATTTCTACTGTAGTAATATTAATTACAGCAGAATTTTTACCAAAAACTATTTTTAGAATTTATGCAAATGAGGTGTTAAAAATGTTTGCAGTTCCTGCTTATCTTTTTTATATTTTATTTCACTTCTTTTCTGAATTCATCACTTTTATATCAGATTTTTTTCTGCGTGTTTTCTTTAAAACAAATGCAGATGAACAACAGACCGAGTTTAGTAAGGAAGAATTAGGGAACTATATTTCTGAACAATTAGAAACAGGGAATGATAATGATCAAGTAGATTCTGAAATTCAGATTTTTCAAAATGCATTAGATTTTCATGATGTAAAAGCTAGGGAAGTTATGGTTCCTAGAACAGAAATTGTTGCAGTAGAACTACATGAAAAAGTAACGAATCTAAAAAATATATTTATTGACACAGGTTTATCTAAAGTTTTGGTGTATAAATCTTCTTTAGATGATGTAATTGGTTATGTAAACGCTTTTGAGTTATTTAAGAAACCCAAGACTATTAAATCTATTTTATTACCTGTAGAGATTGTGCCAGAATCTATGATGATAAATGATGTTTTAAATAGTTTAATGAAAAAAAGAAAAAGTGTTGCTATTGTTGTTGATGAATATGGAGGGACATCTGGTATGATAACTGTAGAAGATATCGTTGAAGAATTATTTGGAGAGATTGAAGATGAACATGACAATCAAGAGTTTTTAGAAAAGAAAATATCTGAAAATGAATTTAACTTTTCTGCAAGGTTAGAGGTTGATTATCTGAATGAAGAATATAGTTTAAATATTCCTAAATCTGAAGCCTATGAGACTTTAGGAGGGTTTATTATTGAGCATTTAGAAAGTATTCCTAAAGAAAATGAAGTGGTTGATATTGGGGATTTCGAAATTAAAATCTTACAAATGAGTAGTGCTAAAATTGAAGAAGTAAGTTTAAAAATAATAAATGAAGATGCTTAAAATTAAGCGATTCATTTATAACTACCTCTATGCCTTTCTACTTGCTACTAATAAGTAGAGAATCGGTTGCAATATTAAAACCCAAATCGTATATTCGCCAACTGAAATAAAATAAACGACGTATGGCAGTTTTATCAAAAATTAGAGAACGTTCAATGTTCTTAATAATTATAATTGGATTAGCACTTTTTGCTTTTGTATTAGATCCATCTACTTTAGGTGATTTTTTCAATTCAAGTAAAGTTAATGAAGTAGGAGAAATAAATGGAGAATCTATTTCAAGACAAGAGTTTTCTGCAGAATTAGAGGCTTACAAGCAACAAGCTGGTAGTAGAGTTTCTGAGATGCAAGCAAGTAAAACTGTTTGGGATAATATACTTAGAAAAAAAATCTACCAAAATCAATTAACAGAAGCAGGAATCACTGTAGGTGAAGCTGATGTTTGGAATGAGTTGATTAATGCTCCTTCAGTTAAAGGGAGTCCTCAGTTTCAAAATGAAGCAGGTTTATTTGATGAAGCAAAATTTAAACAATTTTTAGCTGATACAAAAGAGCAGAACACAGAAATGTGGTCAGCTTGGTCTAATTATATGAATCAAATTAGAGACAATGCTGAAAGAAATACTTATAATAACTTAGTTGCTGCAGGTCTTGGTGCTTCTTTAAAAGAAGGAGAGTTTCAATATTTCGCAGATAATAGTAAGTTAAATACTCAGTTTGTATATGTACCTTATACTTCTATAGCAGATAGTTTAGTTACTGTTTCTAAAGGAGAAGTAGAGGCTTATGTTAATAAAAATGCAAATAATTTTAAAGTTGACGAATCTAGAGATATCTCTTATGTTAAGTTTAATATTGCTCCAACTACTGATGATGAAAATACTATTAGAGGTGAAGTTTCTGAGTTTATTACAGATTTTAAAACAGCTTCTAATGATAAAGAATTTTTAAGTGAAAATGATTCTGATACGAATCTTGATGATAACTTTAAATTTGAAAGCACAGTTAATCAAGTAATCGCTTCAGATATTTTTAAAGGATCTAAAGGAGATGTTTTTGGACCATATAAAGAACAAGGTTATTTTAAAATTTCTAAAATCACTGCCGTTACTAAAATGCCAGATTCTGCAAAAGCAAGCCATATTTTAATTCCTTTTGTTGGTTCTCAAAGAACTGCTGCAGATGTAACAAGAACAGAAGATGAGGCTAAGAAATTAGCTGATAGTATTTTGAATGTTGTAATAAGAAACAAAAGTAAGTTTGCTAATTTAGCAAAAGACTTTTCTGCGGATAAAGGCTCTGCTGAAAAAGGTGGTTTTTATGACTGGTTTAACTATACAAGAATGACTCCTGCTTTTAGAGATTTTGTTTTTGAAGGTAAAAATGGAGATATTGGAGTTGTTAAAACACCATTTGGTTTTCATGTAATTAAAATTGATGGTCAAAAGAACATTCAAACGGCTTTAAAATTAGCAACATTTGGAAGACAAATAGTGGCTTCTGAAACAACAGAAAACGAAGTTTTTCAAAAAGCAGAGCAATTTGCTTTAGCAACTTCTAAAGATAAAAAGTTCTTTGCATTAGCAAAAGAAAATAAATATGTAACTAAACCAGCTATTGGTTTAAAAGTTTTAGATGAAAATGTACCTGGTTTAGGAAATCAAAGACAAATTGTTTCTTGGGCTTTTGGTAAAGACACAAAACCTGGAGACTTTAAACGTTTTGATTTAGAAGGAAGCCATGTTGTAGCTTTTGTAACTTCTAAAACAGAAAAAGGATTAATGTCTGCTGCTAAAGCAACAAGTACTGTAAAACCTATTTTATTGAATCAAAAGAAAGCAAAACTAATTGCTGATAAATTTAATGGAAGTACTTTACAAGATATCGCTACAGAAAATAAAACCTCTGTTAGAAACGGAAATGGAGTTACTTTAAAAAGTCCTACATTATCTGGAGCAGGATCTGAGCCTAAAGTAGTAGGAGCAATGTTTAATGCAGAATTAAATAAAATATATAAAAATATTGAAGGTAATAGAGGTGTGTATGCTTTTAGTGTAACAAGTAAAGAGTTACCAACTGCATTACCAAATTATGAGTCTGCTAGAAAAGCAATTTCTAAGACTAGAAAAAATAAAACATTTGTAATGTATGAAGCTATTAAGAAAGCTTTAGATGTTCAAGATTACAGAGCAAATTTATACGTAGGAAACTAGGTTAAGTTTTATATAAAATATTAAATCCGTTCAAATTTATTTGAACGGATTTTTTTTGCTCTAATTTTAAGGTAACTGTGCTTTCATAATTGTAATTTAAAGTTATCTATCGTTTTTACTATAAGTAATGTAAATAGCAGGTTAGTTTAGCTCTGATTAACTCGGCTTTAATATTGTCTTTGAGTGGTTGAATGCTTCGCATTTGAAGCATTTGTTTGAGCTCTTCTTATTATGCTGAACTCGATTTAGAATCTGTTACAATAATGAAATTACTTTTTAAAAGAGAGCGATGCTGAAATAAATACAGCATAAGAAAAAAGCGAGTGCGGAAAGCAGGAAATTGCTACCAATAAAAAAACCTTTCTGATTTCTCAAAAAGGTTTTATTTATATTCTAAAGGTTATTCTAACCATTCATAGAGATTAAGAACTCGTCATTGTTTTTAGAGAACTTAATTCTATCATTGATAAATTCCATTGCTTCAATAGGATTCATATCTGCAAGATATTTACGTAATACCCACATTCTTTGAACCGTTTTAGCGTCTAATAATAAATCATCACGTCTTGTAGAAGATTTAATTAAATCGATAGCTGGATAAATTCTTCTATTAGAAATATTTCTATCTAATTGAAGTTCCATATTACCTGTTCCTTTAAATTCTTCGAAGATTACTTCGTCCATTTTAGAACCAGTTTCTGTAAGTGCAGTTGCAATAATGGTTAAAGAACCACCGTTTTCAATATTTCTTGCAGCTCCAAAGAACCGTTTTGGTTTGTGTAATGCATTTGCATCGATACCACCAGAAAGTATTTTTCCTGATGCTGGTGCAACTGTATTGTATGCTCTAGCCAAACGTGTAATTGAGTCTAAAAGAATAACAACATCATGCCCACATTCTACCAAACGTTTTGCTTTTTCTAAAACAATGTTTGCCACTTTTACATGTTTGTCTGCAGGTTCATCAAAAGTAGATGCTACAACTTCTCCACGAACATTTCGTTTCATGTCTGTAACCTCTTCCGGACGTTCATCAATTAGTAAAACAATTTGATATACTTCGGGATGGTTTGCTGCAATTGCATTTGCAACATCCTTTAATAACATGGTTTTACCAGTTTTGGGTTGTGCTACAATCATACCACGTTGCCCTTTTCCTAAAGGAGAAAATAAATCGATAATCCTTGTTGATAAAGAACTTCCTTTTTCTGCTAAATTAAATTTTTCTTGAGGAAATAATGGTGTTAAATGTTCAAAAGCAACACGATCTCTAACTAAGTTAGGGTTTAATCCGTTTATTTTTGAAACTCTAATTAAAGGAAAATATTTTTCACCTTCTTTTGGTGGACGAACATTTCCTCTAACTGTATCACCAGTTTTTAAACCAAATAATTTAATTTGTGATTGAGATACATAAATATCATCTGGAGACGATAAATAATTATAATCAGAAGAACGTAAGAAACCATAACCATCAGGCATCATTTCTAAAACACCTTCACTTTCAATAATACCATCAAATTCGAAGTCAGGATCTCTATATCTGTTGGTAGATTTGTTACCATTATTTCTATTAGAGTTACTTTTTTCTCTATTTTGGTTATTCTCTTTTGGTCTATTCTTGGTATTTGGCTGAGAATTATTTTGATTGTTCTGCTGATTTTTATGTTGCGGTTTATTAGGTTTGTTTGCAGGTTTTTGTTCTTGCTTTTCAATCCTAGGCATAGGTGCTACAGTATCTTTACCTACTTCAGTCTTTTCGTCTGTCTTTGCTTCAGCTTCTTTAGCTACAACTTTCCTTGGATTTGGTTTTTTTCTTGGGTTTGGTTTTTGTTGTGGTAATTTTTCTTGCTTTGGCTCTTCTGCAATTGTTTCTGCAGGTTTTTCTGTAATTGGTTCTACGATTGTTTTTACAATTGTAGCTTCACTTGTTACATTGGTTGTTACAGGAGTTTTAGAAACTCTTTTTCTTTTAGGCTTTTCTGTCTTTGGTTTCAATTCAGGTGTAGTAGAAGTTGAAGTTACTACAGGGTTTGCAGCCTGTGTATCTAAAATTTGATACACTAAATCTAATTTTTTAAGTTGACTCGTCTTTTTAAGACCAATAGATTTTGCAATTACCTGTAAATCAGCAAGTGTTTTTGCTTTTAGTTCTGAGATTTCGAACATTCGTTATATGTTAAGTTAAATTGTAAACCTTAATTATGTAAGATTAATTATAATATTTTTAGATTTTTTGTATTGTATATAGTACTATACAATTTTCAATGTGCGGTTATTATATTACAAATATATACAAAATTTTTAAGTTTTAGGTTTTCTTTTTAAAAAAGAAAGTCCTACTTTTGTAAACCTATTTTTTAAGATGATTCAGAGAATACAGAGTATTTATTTATTAATAGCAACTGCAGTTTCTGGAGGTTTAATATTTGTGTTCAATTTATGGAACAATCTTAAAGAAGATATTTTTGCATTGGATTTATTTACGAGAGAATCTTTTCTTTTAAAAGTAATTCCTATGTTATTTTTGCTTTCTGCTATTGTATCATTTTTAGATATTTTTTTATTTAAAAATAGAAAGTTACAATTTGTAGTTGGGCGCCTAGTAATTTTGATCAATCTCTTTTTATTAGGATTATTGATTTATGTATCTCTAACGCTACCTGGAGAAGTTTCGATTTCGGAGAAAGGTATTGGGATGTTCTTACCGATTTTAGTTGTTTTGCTTATTGTTTTGGCAAATAAGGCTATTAAAAAGGATGAAGATCTTGTGAAATCTGTAGATAGATTGCGATAAACCTATCATATTAGTCTATTTTAGTGCGAAATAAAAACCGAGAATTTACTTCTCGGTTTTTTGTTTTTATATTCTTTAGAGGATAAAAATGAATACAAGTTTTTATTTGTACTTTTAATCAATATAGATTTAAAAATCTGTAATTCTCAAACACCTTATAGTCAGTTGTTTAATTATTTCGTCTCACTGAAAACAGTGAGAAGTCTCACCATTTTCAGTGAGACGAAAATTTCACTGAAAATGGGGGTTGCATAATCTTAATAGGTACTCTAAATTTGTAAAGTAAAAATGAAAGAAAAGATATACGTTCACGTAGCTGATGATCATAAAATATTGATTGAAGGTATCATAGCTGTAATAAATACTGATAAAGAAATTGAGATTAAAGGATATTCTTTAACAGGACAAGAAGTAATTGATTGGTTTAGTAAAAAAGGAAATTCTGCTGATGTTTTAATATTAGATATTACAATGCCAGTTTTAGATGGTTTTGATGTTTTAAAACACTTTAAGAAAAAGAAAATAGACCAAAAAGTTATAATATTATCTAGTTATGATGATCTTAAAATTGTTCAAGAAGTTTTAAATCTCGGTTGTAAAGGTTACATCTCTAAAAACAGTGCAGGAGAGCATATAGTAAATGCAATTAAAACTGTTGCAAAAGGGGAGCAATATTTTAGTACAGATATTCAAAGTATGTTACTAAAATCAATATCAGGTCAAATGGTTCCGCAAGGAGAAATGCCAGACAAGTTCTTGTTAGATAGTTTAACAGAAAGAGAGCTTGATGTACTGAAATTAATTACTAAAGAATACAGCACTATAGAAATGGCTGATTTAATGAATCTTAGTACTAATACAGTAGAAACATATAGAAAGAGTTTGTTAAAAAAATTAAATGTAAAAAATGCAGTAGGATTAGCAATGTATGCAGTGAAAAACAAAATAGTATAGCTCCCCCCCAAAAAAAACAACTATTCATAAGCTTTGATTATTTTAAATCGTCCCCTAAAAAGCTTTATAGTTAATTTCCCCAGAAACACTATTTGTGCATACATTCTAACCTTACTAATAAAATAAAGATTAAAAACAACCCTGCCCCAAATTAACCCAAAACAAAATAGTATTAAAACAGTTCCCTCAATTATGAAAAATTTCAATTTATTTGCTTTATTAGCTTCATTCACATTAATTTTATCTTCTTGTTCAACAAATGATACTCTTTTACCAGAAGAACAATCTTTAGATTTATTAAAAACTTATACGATTATTAGAGATGTAGATGGAGCATATTCTTTAGATTATAGTTTAAATGGTAATGCTGAAACAGAAAATGTAATTGATAATAATACAAATACTAATAATATTTATTTATATTCGTCGGACAGTCAATCAAGCAGAAGGGTTACTCAGGATTTAACTATTGATGGAACTCAAATTACAGTAGGTTTTGTTGACACAAATTCTAATAACTCTCCAGAGATTACTATTATTGATGATAATGTAACAACATTAGCTAAAACTTCAGATAACAAAATGTTAAATGAATATAGTATTTCTAGTAGTGAAGATGGAACGTACAATTTAGATTTTTCTGTAAATAATAAGGTTAGAGTAGATTTTGTTTTTAATGAAGAGATAGATACTTATGAAATTCATTTAGAAGAAGGAAAAACAGGAGAAAAGAATTTTTCTAGAGTTTTAGAAAAGGAATATGGTTTGCCTTTAAAGTTTACTTTTGTAAATCACATTAATGGTACTAATTCTCGAAGCGATGTTTTTACAACTATTAAAAAGCCGGCAGTTATTATTTTATAAAATTTTAATATTTTGAATATAAAAATTTTGTTGATTTTTTTCCACCTATCAACAAGTTGTTTATTTAGTTTTACAAAAGAAGAAGTTGTGTCTAACACAACTTCTTCTTTTGTTTTTCAAAATTACACATTATCAGAAAATTACAAGAAAGCAAAAATATTTTATGAAAATAAAGATTATGCTAATTCTTTGAGATTGGCATTAAAAATTAGTGAATCAGACAATCCTAAAAATGAGGTTGAATTAATTTTATTAAATCATTTAATTGCTAATATATATTATGCAACTCGAAATAATAAGAATGCTTTAGTTTATCATAAAAAAACTTTAAATTATCTAAAAGAATTTAATCTATCTGTAGATAAAAATGAAATTAACAGTGATAATATAACTTATTTTGATAAAGATTACATAACGTCAGAGACGTTGTTAAATTATGGTAATGCTTTTTATCGATTAAATATTAGAGACAATATTAAAAGATATAAAGATAGCGCTTTATATTATTATAATGAAGTTGATAAAATTAACACTCTTAAAAATAATGTTTTAGAGGTAAAGTCAAAAGCTTATAATAATATTTCAAGTATTTATATGAATGATAGTTTATATGAAAAAGCAAAATACTATGCTATAAAGTCGATTGGTATTCATAAAAAAATAAATAACAAAGTTAATGAAGCAGCAGCATTAGGTACCTTATCAAGTATTTATTTATCGGAAAATAATTTTGCAGAAGCTAAAAAAACTTATATAAATGCATTAGATTTAATAAGAAATATTAAAACAGATAAAGCAGTATTAGTAAGAGAGAAATTATATTTTAATTTAGCATACAATTTATATAAACTAAAAGATTACAAGGCCTACGATTATCAAGAATTATCTTATATTATTAAAGATAGTTTGAGAGATAATGAATTTAGAGGTATGATTGCTGAAATTACAGAGAAGTATAATTTTGATAATAAAAAAGAGCTTTTTCAAAAACAAGAAGAAAACAAACGATTAAAAGACCAAAGAATTTTTTGGATGATTGGTATTGGTGCTTTTATAATTATTCTTTCATTATTATTTTGGGTTAATTTTTATAAGTTAAAACAGAAAAATTTAAGGCTTAAATTATCGCAATCAAAATTGATTCAGAATCAGAATTTAGAAAAAGTAAGGTCAGAATCTCAGGTTAGAATTTTGAATGCTACTATAGATGGTAAAGAAACTGAAAGAAAACAAATTGCTGAAACGCTACACGATAGTGTAAGTGCACTTTTATCTTCTGCAAACCTTCATTTGCAAGCTACAAGAAGTCAATTAAAAGGAGATGCTCCTATTGAAATTGATAAAACACAAAAAATAATAACCGAAGCTTCACAAAAAATAAGAGACCTGTCACATACTTTGGTTTCATCAGTTTTATTAAAATTTGGATTAAAATTTGCAATAAATGATATGGCAGATAAATACTCAAATTCTCAAATTGAAATTGATACAAAAATAGGTGAGACTAGAAGGTATCATCAAGATTTTGAAATAAAAGTTTATAATATTACTCAAGAATTTGTCAATAATATTCTAAAACATAGTAAAGCCGAAAAAGCGGTAATCAGATTAGACGAAGTAAATGGGAAATTGTCGTTAAAGATTACAGATGATGGTGTTGGCTTTGATAAAACAAAAATAACAAATAAAGACGGTCTTGGTTTAAATCAGATTGATGCAAGAATTCAAATGATGCAAGGGACTTTTAATATAGATTCAACTAAAAAGCAAGGTACAGTTATTAAAGTTGTGCTTCCAATTTTAGAAAAAGATGGAATTAACCTCGCTTAGCAAGTTCTATAATTTCCATATTTTTTATTTCAGTATTATCTAATTCAAAACGCAACATCGTTCTTATTTTATGAAACCCATGGTTTCCTGCAGCTCCAGGGTTTAAGTGCAATAAATTCAGTTTCTTATCATATTGTACTTTTAAAATATGAGAATGCCCAGAAATGAATATTTTAGGAGGGTTTAATTTTATTTCGTCACGAATTCTTTGATAATATTTATTTGGATAACCACCAATGTGTGTCATCCAAACTGAGACTTTTTCTACTTCAAACTTTGCATCTAAAGGGAATTCAGATCTTGCATCTGCTCCATCAATATTACCAAAAACAGCACGTAAAGGTTTTAGTTTTTTAATAGTGTCAGTAACTTCTAAATTACCAATATCACCTACGTGCCAAACTTCATCAGCTTGTTTAACAAACTTTAAAATTTGATCATCAATAAAACTATGAGTATCAGATAATAATAAGATTTTCTTCATTCGAGTATTAAAAAAGCGGACTTTAAGTTTAATAATTGGTAGCTAAAACTAACATTATTTTACTTTTTGATCAAAGTAAAAATACTTAGAGCCACTTAGTGGCCAAATGTAAGGATAACAAAATAAATTTCGTAATTTTGAAGGCTACAAAAAACAAATCTTCTTGAGGTATTTTATAGAACTTTCTTACAAAGGAAAAAATTATCATGGTTGGCAAATTCAACCTGATGTTATCTCTGTACAAGAAAAATTAAACAAAGCTGTTAGTACAATCTTTCAAAATAAAATTGAAGTTGTTGGTGCAGGAAGAACAGATACAGGTGTTCATGCATCGCAAATGTTTGCTCATTTTGATTTGGATAAAGAATTGAAAGGAGATATTCCTCATAAATTAAATTCGCTTTTGCCTTCAGATATTGTTGTATACAATGTTTTTTCTGTTGATGATGAAAAGCACGCACGTTTTGGTGCAATTAGTAGAAGTTATGAATATAAAGTATGGTTGGGTAGAAATCCTTTTTTATTAGATTTTTCATGGCAAATCCATTCTCAGAATCTGAATATAGATTTAATGAATGACGCTGCCAAACTATTATTAGAATATACAGATTTTCAAACTTTTTCTAAAGTGAAAACAGATGTGTATACTTATAACTGCGACGTTACAGAAGCCGTTTGGAAACAGAATGGAAAAGAACTTACATTTTATATTTCAGCAAATCGTTTTTTAAGAAATATGGTAAGAGCCATTGTTGGTACTTTGGTTGATGTTGGTTTGGAAAAAATTACTAAAGACGAGTTTAGAAAAATTATAGAAAGTAAAAGTAGAAGCAATGCAGGATTGTCGGTTCCTGCAAAAGGATTATTTTTAACAAAGATAAAATATTAGGTTTTGGCAGATAAAACAGGGAAAGCTTTTGATTTACAGATTTTTTTAAGACTTATGTCTTTTGCAAAACGTTATAAGTTTAAGTTTTTTATTGCAACCTCTTCAACAATATTATTGGCTTTAGTTTCATTATTAAATCCTCTTTTAATAAAAGAAACTGTAGACAAATACATTACAGAAAAAGATAACGAAGGTTTAATTAATAATACTATTTTAATGTTTGCAGTTGTACTTCTAGAAGTATTGCTGCGTTTTACATTTATATATTTTGCAAATTGGGTTGGACAACATATTATTAGAGATATAAGAGCAAAAATATTTAGACATATTTTGCAATTTAAGATGTCTTATTTTGATAAAAATTCAGTTGGTAAATTGGTTACAAGAGTTGTTTCTGATATAGAAACTATTGCAGCTTTCTTTAGTAGTGGTGTTTTTACAATCGTGAGTGATGTTTTGCAAATGTTTGCAATTGCAGCTTTAATGTTTTACATGAAGTGGAAATTAGCCCTAATAGCCTTGGCTGTATTACCAATCCTAATTTATGCAACACGAGTTTTTCAGCAAGCAATAAAAGCAACTTTTCAAGAAGTAAGAAATCAAGTCGCAAATTTAAATGGATTTGTACAAGAAAGAGTTACAGGAATGAAAATTGTGCAACTCTTCAACAGAGAAAAAATAGAATATAAGAACTTTAAAGACATCAATGATAAGCACAAAGAAGCTTATGTAAAAACGATTTGGTATTTTTCGATTTTCTTTCCTATTGCAGAAATTTTATCATCAATTGGTATTGGTTTAATTGTTTGGTTTGGTAGTAAACAAATTCTTGGAGGAGAAGTTGCTGGTCCTGGAACTGTAATGGCATTTGTACAAATGGCACAAATGATGTTTAGACCTTTACGTCAGATTGCAGATAAATTTAATCAATTACAAATGGGAATTGTTTCTGGAGAGCGTGTTTTTAAAGTAATTGATACCCAGAGTAGTATTGTTAAAAATGGAACAATTAAAGCAAAAAAATTAAAAGGAGATATCAGTTTTAAAGATGTTAGATTCAGTTATATAAAAGATGAAGAAGTTTTAAAAGGAATTTCTTTAGACGTAAAAAGTGGACAAACAGTTGCAATTGTCGGAGCAACAGGTGCAGGGAAATCTACAATTATCAACTTAATAAACCGTTTTTATGAAATTGATAGTGGTATTATTTGTGTTGATGGTGTTTCTGTAAAAGAATATGATTTAGAAAGTTTAAGAAATCAGGTTGCAGTAGTTTTACAAGATGTCTTTTTGTTTTCAGATTCAGTATTAAATAACATTACTTTAAAAAATGAAAATATCACTTTAAAAGAAGTTGAAGAAGCTGCGAAACAAATTGGTATTCACGATTTTATTATGACGCTTCCTGGAGGTTATCAATATAATGTAAAAGAACGTGGAGCAATGTTATCTTCAGGTCAAAGACAATTAATAGCTTTCTTAAGAGCTTATGTAAGTAAACCAAGTATCTTAATTTTAGATGAAGCTACTTCTTCTGTAGATTCTTATGCAGAAAAAATGATACAGTATGCTACAGAAACAATTACAAAAGGCAGAACGTCTATTGTAATTGCCCATCGATTAGCAACCATTAAACAAGCGGACAAAATTATTGTGATGGATAAAGGTCTTATTGTTGAAGAGGGAACGCATACTGAGCTGTTAGAAAAAGAAAATGGGTATTATAAGAATTTATACGATAAACAATTTAGTTTAGATGTTGCTTCTTAGCTTGTCTATTATTTTTGTTAGTCTACCTATTTATTAGGTTATTTCGTCTATTATTTATAGTAATATTAGGATTAATTACTGAAATTTGCATCTCAAACAAAAACAAGTTTAAAAATGAAAAAAATCGTATTATCTGTATTAGTTGCAGGTTCTTTATTAGCAACGTCTTGTAAAGAAGTGAAAAAAGGAGCTACTGACTTAAAAGATGCAACAGTAGAAACAGCTGGTTCAGCTGTAGATGCAACAACTGACGCTGCAGGTGCAGTAGCAGATGGAGCAAAAGACGCAGCAAACGCTGTTGTTGATAAAGCTTCAGAAATGGTAAGTTCTGCATTAGAAGGAGTTTCTATTCCTAGTTTTGCAAACGAAGCTGTAACAAAAAACTTAACTGAATATGCTGCTTATGCAAAAGACTACATTGCTGCAAATGGTAATTTAGCTAAGATTTCTGCATTAGCACCTAAAGGAGCTGCTTTATTAGCAAAAGGAAAAGAATTAGCATCTAAATTAGACGTTAAAGAAATGGCTAAATACAAAAGTGTATTATCTGCTATTCAATCTAAAATGGCTCCTTCTAAATAAGGATAGTTATTTTTATATATAAAAAAGGTTCTCAATTTTGAGAACCTTTTTTTTTGTCATTTTTTTTAAAGAGTTAATATTACATTAAGTCTTTTCTAAGTTTTTCATTGAGTTCACTATAATCAGAATAGAGTTCAAACTCCCCATCTTTTATATAAGAAATTTCTCCTGTTTCTTCAGAAACTAATAAACAAACAGCATCTGTTTTTTCTGAAACTCCAATTGCTGCTCTGTGTCTTAAGCCAAACCTAGCAGGAATTTTAGTGCTATCAGAAATTGGTAAAACTACTCTTGTAGCTACAATAAAATTATCTCTAATAATTAATGCTCCATCATGTAAAGGGCTGTTTTTATAGAAAATACTTTCTAAAATAGCAACATTAACTAAAGCATTCATAGTATCGCCAGTATTTATCAAAAAATCTAAAGCATTGGTACGTTCAATAACGATTAATGCACCTGTTTTTGTTTTTGATAATTTTTTACAAGCTTCTAAAATAACTTCAGTTTCAATTTCTGTACTAATTTCTGTTTGTAAAAATTTTAATTGTTTTAAAAAACTTCGTTTATTAGTGAAGTTTGTAGTACCAATCATTAATAAGAATTTTCTTATTTCTTGTTGAAATACAATGATTAATGCAACAACACCACCTCCTAAAAGAGTCCCCAAAATACCACTTAGCATTTCCATTCTTAACGCTTCTGTTATTTTCCAAATAACAAATACAATGGCAATTCCTATTACTATATTTATAGCAACAGTACCTTTTAATAATTTGTAAATGTAATAGAGCAGTGTAGCTACTAATAAAATATCTAAAACATCTAATAAGGAAAATTCAATAAAATCGAACATGAAAATTGACAGGTTTTAGGCTAAAGTACTAATAAATTCGCTGATTACAATATCAGTTATTGATTTCTGCATCTGATAATAATAACGGATATTTCTCTCGAATCAATTTTATTTTTTCTTGAATATTTTTATCTACACTGTTTGACTTTTGAGATGCTGCTAGTAAGCTAACATAGTTTCTGTTGTATAGTTTTATAGAAAGTTTATTTCTCAAATTTGTGTAAGCAGAATTTAAAACATCTAAGGTAGAAATGTAAGTTTCGTAAGTAGTTGTTCTATCTGTTTTTATTGATATAATTGCTTTTGTTGGGTGATCTGAAGATGATTTATCTTTATTTCCTTCACACCAATCACAATTATTTTTGTTGATGTCTAAACCACCACCATTATCAATAAAATTAATTGCAATTTGCTTTAATTCTTTTAATTGAATTGTTTTTCAGTCTACAAATAGATCATTGTTTTTATTAATGTTTACTTCTAGAATGTTTCTTTCATTAATATCGAATTTTGGTGGAATTTCTTGTTTCTGCGGAATTTTTCTTGAAATTCCTGCATCAACATTCATAGTTGTAGTTACCAAAAAGAAGATTAATAATAAAAATGCGATGTCTGCCATTGAACCAGCATTAATTTCTGGAGATTCTTTTCTGCTCATAATTTCTAGTATTTAAAAGTTAATAAAATGGGTTTTCTTCTCGATAAAATTATCGGAAGATTTATTAAAGTTTGACTAGTTGGATTTTTGGCGTTAACATTTATTTAACAAAAAAGATGCCAAGAAAAATTTTCACTCGTCATTGCGAGGGAAGAATGACTGAAGCAATCTGTTTATTTAAAAGGTGAATTAAGAGATTGCTTCGTTCCTCGCAATGATCTGTGTTAAAAAACTATTATTTATTGTTAAAATTTCTTTTATTTCAGAAAATATAAGTTTTGATGATTTTCATTGTAAATTTGTTTGTTAGTCGCAATAGAAAAAATTTGCTTTATTAATTTATTAGCTATTGCAATTTTAATTACTCTCTCGGGTTTTCCTTTTTCTTTAAGTCGTTCATACATTTCGATACAATTTTTATTTACTCTTTTTGCAGACCAACTACATAAATACAAAAGTTTTCTAATTTGAGGTTTGCCCATTTTACAAATATGTCCTTTACCTTTTACACTTGTTCCTGATTGATATAGCCTTGGACTAAATCCTACAAAAGCAGTCAGTTGTTTATAGTTATCAAATTTTGTGAAATTATCTGTAATAACACTCATCATAATAGCCGTTTTTAGCCCGATTCCTGGTATCGTTTTTATTCTTTCAACCGTGTCTTTATAAGCTAATCTTCCTATTTGCTCTATCTTTTTTTCAAACTTATCAATACGTCTTATTAATAATATTAGTACTTGTTTTAATTCTTTTCTAAGATCCGAACTCAACAAACCTGTTGCTTCAAAGGATTCTAATTGTCTTTTTGTTTGATGTTTTTGTTTTTTTAGTAATTCTAAAGCTGTGTAAAGTTGTTTAATTTCTATACTAGGTTTACTCTCTGGACACCATCTTTTTAACTCATATTGAGCACCATATTCGGCAATTGTCTTTGCGTCTTTTTTATCTGTTTTTGCTCTATATAATCTTGTTTGACTATATCTTCTAATTATCAAAGGATTTAATACACATACATTAAAACTAGATGCATGTAAAAAAGTTGCTAACTGAACATAATAAGGACCACTAGCCTCCATTACAATCCAGTCTGATGCACTAATCAATTTAATAAATTGCTCAAAACCTGTATTTTGATTCTTAAAAATTTTGTGCATCCATTTATCTTTTTCTAAATAAGAAACATCAAAGGTTTGCTTACTAATATCAATTCCTATAATTTTACTCATATCAAATGTTTTTATAGAAAAATTACTACATTTACTTATCAATCCTAAATACAGACTTGATGGTCTAATGATCTGTTCAAGTTTATGTAGTAAGGGGTAAAGTGATTAGCATTGCGAACGGTCTTTAATGACAAATGACGGACTATAATCTTTTCCTTTACCCTTACTTTTCTTGTTAAATATTAAATCTAAATTTAAGCTTTTTAAAAACAGATCCTTATTTTTATAAACAGATGACAGAAAGTTGGCAAACAAGTCTAGCCCTGATTGAACGGTCTGTTTAATCTCTTTTTTTTATGCTGAACTCGATTCAGTATCTGTAGCAATAATGAAATTACTTTTTAAAAGTGAGAGATGCTGAAGTAAATTCAGCATAAAAAAAAAGCGAGTAGTGAAAGCAGGAAATAGCTTCTAATAAGAAATTTGATTTACAATTTTTACAGCTTCTACAGCTTCTTTTACATCGTGAACACGCAAAATATTTGCGCCATTTAAAAGTGCAATTGTGTTGGCAGAAGTTGTTGCATTCAGTGCTTCTTGGGCAGAAATGTCTAAGGTTTTATACAACATAGATTTACGAGAAATTCCTGCTAAAATAGGCGCGTCTAAATTTTTAAAAAGTGATAAATTCTTTAAAATTTCAAAGTTATGATCGATGGTTTTACCAAAACCAAAACCAACATCGATAATAATATCGTTTAATTTAAGTTGATGTAGTTTGTGTATTTGTGCTGCAAAAAAGGAAATGATTTCTTTAGTTACATCATTATAAACAGGGTTTTGCTGCATGTTTTGTGGAGTACCTAACATATGCATTAAAATATAAGGAACCTGTAAATTGGCAGCAGTAGAAAACATGTTTTCATCCATTTTACCTCCAGAAATATCATTGATAATTGCTGCACCAGCGTTTATAGTTTCTTGGGCAACTTTACTTCTAAAAGTATCTACAGAAATAATGATTTCTGGAAAGTTTTTGACTAATAAATTAATGACAGGTACAATTCTGTTGAGTTCTTCTTCTTCAGAAATGTGTTTTGCTCCAGGTCTAGAAGAATAAGCGCCAACATCTATAAAAGTTGCGTCATTGAAAAGCATTTTTTCAACTTGAGAAAGAATGTCTGCTTCGTTTTTATATTTTCCTCCGTCAAAAAAAGAATCTGGAGTAATATTTAAAATTCCCATCACTTTTGGTGATGATAAGTCGACTAAAGTACCTTTGCAATTTATTGTCATTTTAACTTACTACTTTATTAATTACATGTTCAATTACCGGTGCTTTGTAATTGTTCATTTTTTGCATTAAAGCTTCTACAGAAGTTCCAACTAATAACAATTCTCTGTTTTGTTGTTTTAAATAACCTTCTTCTACCATTTTATCTAATTGTAATAAAACCGCATCAAAAAAGCCATTAACATTTAGTAATCCAACAGGTTTTTGTTCTATATGTAGTTGCCCTAAAGTTAAAGCTTCAAAAAGTTCATCAAGTGTTCCAAAACCACCAGGAAGTGTAATGTAACCATCAATTAATTTACTCATGATTACTTTTCGTTCGCTCATTTTTTTGCAAACAATCATTTCTTCTACACCAGAATGCACCACTTCTTCCTTTTCTAATAACTTAGGTATTACACCAATAACTTCGCCATTATGAGCTAGAATTGTGTCTGCAAGAATACCCATCATTCCAATTTTTCCACCACCATAAACCAAACCTATTTTATTGTTAGCAAAATAATTACCTAATTCTATAGCGCCTTCTTTATAAATAGGGTTAAAGCCTAAGCTTGATCCACAAAAAACAACAATTCTTTTCATATTAATGGTTGATAAATTCATCGTAAAAATAAATGAAATGCGTTTAAGTTTTACTATTTTTACACAAATACTTTTACTGAAAAATGCAAGATACCTCAAAACAATACGATGCTGTAATTGAAGAATGCAGAAGTTTATTTATTAAGAAAATGTCTGACTATGGTTCTGCGTGGAGAATTCTACGTTTACCATCTTTAACAGATCAGATTTTTATTAAGGCGCAAAGAATTCGTCAATTGCAAGAAAATGAGGTTCGTAAAGTAGATGAAGGTGAAAAATCTGAGTTTATTGGAATCATCAATTATTCTATAATGGCGTTAATTCAGTTAGAGAATGGTGTTGTTGAAAACCCAGATTTAAACACGGAAGAAGCTACTGTTTTATATGATAAACATAGTAAGATTACTAAAGAATTAATGATGAATAAAAATCATGATTATGGTGAAGCTTGGAGAGAAATGCGTGTTTCTAGTTTAACAGATTTAATTTTACAAAAATTATTACGTGTTAAACAAATTGAAGATAATAAAGGAAAAACGTTGGTGTCTGAAGGGATTGATGCAAATTATCAAGACATGATTAACTATGCTGTTTTTGCAATGATTCATTTGGCTGAGTAAGGTTTAAAGTTGAAGAATTTAAAGGAATAAAAAGAAGATTATTTTTTGCAATTTATTATTTAACAGTAAATGATAAACAGCATAATTATATAAGCAGAAAGCCATGATATTAAAAATTATCACACAAATTGCAAGAGTTTTAGTTGGAGCCTTATTTATATTTTCAGGCTTTGTTAAATTGGTAGATCCTATTGGTTCTAAATACAAGTTTCAAGAATATTTTTCTGAAGGTGTTTTAAATATGGAATTTTTAATTCCTTATACATTGCCATTCGCAATTCTATTAATTATTGCAGAAATTCTCTTAGGAGTAATGGTTTTAATCGGCTACAAACCTAAGGTTACAGTTTGGAGTTTGTTTTTATTAACACTAGTTTTCTTGTTTTTAACTTGGTATTCAGCTTTTTATAATAAAGTAACAGATTGTGGTTGCTTTGGTGATGCTGTAAAATTATCTGCATGGGGAACCTTCTATAAGAACATTGTTTTAATTGCTTTAATCATCATTTTAGTGATAAAAGTTGAGCATGTTAAACCAATTTTTAAAGGGAAAATACCAAAAGTAATTACTTTTTTATCATTAGCAGGGTTTCTATTTATTACGCAACACGTCTTAACACATTTGCCTTTAATTGATTTTAGAGCGTATGCAATTGGAAAAAATATTTCTGAAGGTATGGAGTATAAAGATGATGGAGAAATCCCTCCTGTTCATGATTTTATGTTAGAAAATGAGCAAGCAGATTTAGCGCCAGAGTTATTAAAAAAGGAAAAAGTAATGTTGGTTATTATCTATGATTTAGAAAAAGTAGATGTTAATGGTTTTCCTGCAATTAAAGAAGTTACAACTAGAGCAAAAGAAAAAGGATATACAGTTTATGGTGTTTCGGCTTCTTTTACGGATGATTTAATTCTTGCTAAAGAGAAACACAATTTACCTTTCGATTTCTTATTCTGTGATGAAACTACTTTAAAAACTGTGATTAGAGCAAATCCAGGAGTTATTATTTTAGATAAAGGAACTGTCGTTGAAAAGAAAAATTGGATAGATACTGAAGATATAGAGTTGTAAAATAAGTTACAATTTTAAAGGATTTTGTATTGAAAGTAGCTGTTTTAAGAACGGATTTCATTCGAAGGTAAATGGGAGTGAGTAAAAATGCAACAACTTTAGGTTAATCTAAAATAAGTAATTTTTTTAAACGTTATTGTAGGTAGTGTTATCTATATCCTAAATCTTCTTTTTTGTGATAAAAATTTGTTTTAATTCCTCCTTTTTCTAGTATTAAATTTATTTTTTCAGACTCATTTCCACTACAGTCAAATCGTGTTTTTTCGATATTAAATTCAATTTTATAGTGAGCTGGTGTCCTATACATATATTCATAATATGTAGCTTTTTTGACTTCAGAAAAAGAAAAAGTTGTTTTTTTATTTCCAATAAGATTCATTGGGTATTCTATTCGAAATTCAGCTTTTTTTGGGTCAATTTTCACACTTTTAATCCACTGTTTGTTTTTCATAATTAGAACAACAAAAAAGATAATAAATGATATTATAAAAAGGATATATTGATTCTCGATTTCTAAAAAGTAAATCGGTAAAATAGAAATCAATAGAGTTAAAATCAAAACTTTACTTATTCCAACTATGTATTCTGGTTTAAATTCCATTTCGTTTTTTTATATTACCTACACCATCTATAACAACTACTTTTTATGTCTTTGATTATCTACCTCAGTAAGCGTTAGTCCTTTCTCTTTCATAAAAAACGTATGTTTCGGACTTCCTACAATTTGTGCGGAATAAATACCTGAATGTCCAGAAAATAAATAAGAAGTAGTACAAGCTAAAGCGATAAAAATTCCAGATTCAATTCCGAATAATTCTATACCCATAATTGTACAAGCAATAGGTGTATTTGTTGCTCCTGCAAAGACAGCTACAAATCCCATTCCTGCTAATAAAGGCATTGGCATTGGAATAAACCAGACTAAAGCATTTCCTAAAGTAGCTCCGATAAAAAATAGCGGAGTTACTTCTCCTCCTTTAAATCCCGCACCTAAAGTGAAGGAAGTAAATAATACTTTCAATAAAAAATCGTAAGAATTTAAATCGATATTAAAAGCATCTACAATTGTTGGTACACCAAGTCCTATGTATTTTGTTGTTCCCATTAGATAGACAACAACTGCTAAAATTACTCCACCAATTACAGGACGAAGTGGCGGATATTTAATACGTTTTTTAAATAAATTTTCCCAAAAATGAGTAGACTTAGAAAACAACATACTTACCAAACCAAAAATAATACCTGCCAATAAAGACCATAAAATGGTTGCGGGCGTTAAGTCAGAAACTGTTGGAATATTATAATGTGTGTGATGAGATATTTGCCAAACATCACAAAAATAATTTGCGAAAACCGCTGCTAAAAAACTTGGTACAATAGCTTCAAATCTCACTCTTCCAATAATCATAACTTCTAGCGCAAAAATAGCGCCTGCTAAAGGTGTACCAAAAACAGAAGCGAAACCTGCACTTATACCTGAAATTAATACAATTTTTCTATCTAAATCAGACAGTTTAAAAATTTTGGTAAATTGATCTGCAATTGCACCACCAACTTGTACAGCTGTTCCCTCTCGCCCTGCAGAACCACCAAATAAATGAGTAAGAATAGTTCCTATAAATACTAACGGAGCCATTTTAAAAGGAATTATTTTTTTAGGAGAATGAAATTCTTCAAGTAGTAAATTATTTCCTTTTACAACACTTTCTCCATAATAATGATAAGACAAACCAATCATTAAACCACCAATTGGTAAGAAAGCAATAATCCATAAATTAGCTTCTCTATAATTTGTAGCCCATTCTAAAGTCCATAAAAAAACAGCAGAAGTACTACCTGTTAATGCTCCAATAAGTAAACAAATAAAAACCCATTTTAAAAGAAAAAGCAAGGAAAAGCTTTGTTCAAACGAAAGAAATATTTTTTTAATTTTATCCATAGATGTTACTTCCACTTAAAAAAAGAAATTGTTAGATTTTATGGTCTAAAAACAATTTAATAAGTCTTTGATTTGTTTTAAATGGCAAAAATAAACAATTAATAACGAATTATTGAATTTAGATTGTTAGCAAGTAGGTTGCGTTAGGGATTGAAGTGGAAATCCTTTTTTTGAGGTACGAAAAAAAAGATTGTAGCGTAAAGCCTGACCTGAAAGGAACGCCCAAATAAAATTAAGGATGCACTGTAAATTGTTATGTTGTGTTTTTATTTTTTATTGTAACTTGGTTTAAAATCAAAATTATGAACGAATTCGTCAAGTATCAATCAGAAGAAAATTATGCAATTATTACAATTCAAAACGGAAAAGCAAATGCAATTTCTCTTGAAGTAATTGAAGGATTAAATTTAGGTTTAGATAAAGCAGAAAAAGAAAATAAAGTCGTAATTCTTACAGGACAAAACGGAATTTTCTCTGCCGGTTTTGATTTAAAAATAATGACGAAGTCGCCTAAATCTGCAATAGAATTAGTTACAAAAGGTTCTAAATTATCTTTAAGAATGTTGTCTTTTCCACAACCAATAATTGTTGCTTGTTCTGGTCATGCAATTGCAAAAGGGGCTTTTTTATTACTTTCTTCAGATTATAGAATTGGTACAGAAGGCGATTTTAAAATTGGTTTAAACGAAGTTATCATTGGTATGACAATGCACGATGCAGGAGTTGCCATTGCAAAAGCACGTTTATCTGAAGTTTACTTAAACAGAAGTGTAAATAATGCAGAGATTTATAATCCGAAAGATGCTGTAAAAGCAGGGTTTTTAGATTTGTTGGTTCCAGAAGGTCATTTATTACCAACTGCAATTAAAGTAGCAGGTATGTTTTCTAAATTAAATAAGAAAGCACATGTTGAAACGAAGTTAAAAGTCAGAAAACAACACTTGCTAGATTTAGAAAATGCAATTGAATTAGATTTAAAAGCAGAAATTTCTTTGAATTCTTAAAAAAAGCATCAAATTTTTACACTTAATTCTTGCTTAGAAACTTTGTTAGAGTTCTTTTGAGTAGTAACTTTGGCACTTTGAAAAAAAACTGATTTATAGATTTTAAGAAATGGATATATTATTAAATGTTTTAGGGAATAAGAAAATTAATGAGAATATTACAATCTCTGGTTCTAAAAGTGAATCGAATAGATTGTTAATTCTTCAAAATTTATTTCCAGAAATTTCTATAGAAAATTTATCAGATTCAGACGATTCTGTGCACATGCAACATGCACTTTCTACAGATAAAGAAACGGTAGATATTGGTCATGCAGGTACAGCAATGCGTTTTTTAACTTCATATTTTGCAGTTAAAGAAGGTAGAGAAGTTGTTTTAACAGGTTCTGAAAGAATGCAAAACAGACCAATTGAAATTTTAGTGAACGCATTAAAAGATGTTGGCGCTTCTATTTCTTATGAAGACAAAGTTGGGTATCCTCCAATTAGAATTAAAGGAACAAAAATTACAACAGATAAAGTCCAAATTAACGGAAACGTAAGTAGCCAATATATTTCTTCTTTATTATTGATCGCATCAAAACTAGAAAACGGTTTAGAAATAGAATTATTGGGTAAAATTACTTCTGTTCCTTATATAAAGATGACTTTAAGTTTATTGAATCAATTAGGAATTGAAACTAATTTTGAAGGAAACTTCATTAAAGTGAATCCTAAGAAATCAATAGAAAAACAACTTGTAGTAGTAGAATCAGACTGGTCTTCTGCTAGTTATTTTTATTCAATTATTGCATTATCAGATGTTGGATCAGAAATTCAATTATCAGCATATAAAAAAGAAAGTTTACAAGGAGATTCTTGTTTGGCAGAAATCTATCAACATTTTGGAGTAGAAACAGTTTTCGGTCAGAATTTTATCACCCTAAAAAAGGCAAAAGAAAGTAAAAAAGAAACCTTAGAAATTGATTTAAAAAATGCGCCAGATATTGCACAAACAATTGCAGTAACTTGTTTTGCAGAAAAAGTAGCATGTAATCTAACGGGTTTGCACACTTTAAAAATTAAAGAAACAGACAGATTAGTCGCTTTAAATGACGAGTTAACCAATTTAGGAGCCGTAATTTCTGTAACTGATAAAAGTTTACATTTAGAAATTTCTTCAGAAATAAATTCAAATATTTCTATAAAAACCTATAAAGATCATAGAATGGCAATGGCATTTGCGCCTTTGGCATTAAGAGTTCCTATTAAAATACTAGAAGCAGAAGTGGTAACAAAATCATACCAAAAATTTTGGGATGACATGCAACAAATTGGTATTAAAATAGATAAACTATAAATTAAGTCGTCAAACACTTGACAACGCCTATCTCGATATCGTATCTTTGCCGCCTTTACAAGCAAATATACATATGAAATTATCGCACTTTGAATTTGAGTTACCAGAAGAATTGTTAGCAACATATCCTGCTGAACATAGAGATGAGTCTCGTTTAATGGTATTAAACAGAAAAGAACAAACTATAGAACATAAGGTTTTTAAAGACGTTATAAATTACTTCGACGAAGGTGATGTTATGATGTTGAATAATACCAAAGTGTTTCCTGCAAGAATGTTTGGTAATAAAGAAAAAACTGGAGCAAGAATCGAGGTTTTCTTATTAAGAGAATTAAATGCAGAAAATAGATTGTGGGATGTTTTAGTAGATCCAGCAAGAAAAATTAGAATCGGAAACAAATTATTTTTCGGAGAAGATGATAGTTTAGTTGCTGAAGTTATAGACAACACAACATCTAGAGGAAGAACATTACGTTTCTTATATGATGGTTCTTATGAAGAATTTAGAGTAAAATTATTAGAATTAGGTCAAACGCCATTACCAAAAGCAATTGGTAGAGACGTAGAAGCTATAGATGATGAACGTTACCAAACTATTTATGCAAAACATGAAGGAGCTGTTGCAGCACCAACTGCTGGTTTGCACTTTTCTAAACATTTAATTAAACGTTTAGAAATTAAAGGAGTTGAGTTTGCAGAAACTACATTACATGTTGGTTTAGGTACATTTAGCGCTGTAGAAGTAGAAGATTTATCGAAGCATAAAATGGATTCTGAGCAAATTGATATTTCAGATGCAACTGCAGATAAAATTAACAAAGCAAAGAAAGAAAAAAGAAGAGTTTGTGCTGTAGGTACAACTGTAATGAGAACTATAGAATCTTCTGTTTCATCTAAAGGTGAATTAAAAGGATTTACAGGTTGGACAAATAAATTTATTTTCCCTCCTCATGAGTTCAGTATTGCAACTGCAATGATTACGAATTTTCACACGCCAAAATCTACGTTGTTAATGCAAGCAGCAGCTTTTGGAGGTTACGATTTTGTAATGGAAGCGTACCAAGTAGCTATCAAAGAAAAATATAGATTCTCTACTTACGGAGACGCTATGTTAATCATATAATATATTCAAGAATTTAAAAATTAAAGGTTGATAATTATTTAATTGTCAACCTTTTTTTTTATTTGGGCGTTCCCTAAAAAGGTCGCGCTTTACACTATATCTTTTTTGAAAAAACAAAAAAGGATGCCGTTTCAATCGCTAACGCAACCTACTTGCTAGCAAATTGAATAACCTCAAATTATATGTGTATTTTTGCAGATGTAATTTTTAATTACTAAATTTTTCAATCTTTTAATATTTTTATTTTGGATAAAAAGAAAGACATAAGAGCCTTATCAAAAGACCAATTACGCGATTTTTTTGTAGAAAATGGCGACAAAGCTTTTAGAGGAAATCAAGTTTATGAATGGCTTTGGAGCAAGTCTTTACATACTTTTGATGCAATGACAAACATCTCTAAAGAAACGAGAGAAATGTTAGAAACAAACTTTGTTATTAATCATATCAAAGTAGATTCTATGCAAAAAAGTAAAGACGGAACCATAAAAAACGGAATTAAATTACACGATGGTTTAATTGTCGAGTCTGTTTTAATACCTACAGATAAAAGAACAACAGCTTGTGTTTCTAGTCAAGTTGGTTGTAGTTTAGATTGTTTGTTCTGTGCAACTTCGCGCTTAAAAAGAATGCGTAATCTAAACCCAGATGAAATTTACGATCAAGTTGTTGTTATAGACAAACAAAGTAGATTGTATTATGATAGAAAATTAACCAACATTGTTTTTATGGGAATGGGAGAACCATTAATGAACTATAAAAACATGATGAAATCTATAGAGATGATTACCTCTCCAGAAGGTTTAGGAATGTCATCAAAAAGAATTACAGTTTCTACATCTGGAGTTCCAAAAATGATAAAAATGATGGCAGATGAAGAAGCTAAATTTAATTTAGCAGTTTCATTGCATTCAGCTATCGATGAGGTAAGAACTAAAGTAATGCCCTTTAATGCTACTTTTCCTTTAAAAGATTTGAGAGAATCATTAGAATATTGGTACGAAAAAACAAGTAGAGAAATTACTTACGAATATATTGTTTGGAAAGGTATTAACGATAAAAAAGAAGATATAAAGGCTTTAGTAGAATTTTGTAAGGCTGTGCCTTGTAAGGTTAATTTAATTGAATACAACCCAATTGACGATGGTGAGTTTCAACAAGCAAGTTCATCAGCAATAAACAATTATATTTCTAATTTAGAAATGCACGATATTACTGTAAATGTAAGAAGAAGTAGAGGTAAAGATATCGACGCTGCTTGCGGACAATTAGCAAATAAATCTTAAGAAATTTGTTGTATCAAATTTAATAAGAGCATAAAATAGATTTATAAAAAAAGAGATAAACGGACCAATGTATGTTTATCACTTTTTTTTAGCTTCTAATGACTATGCTTATTCTCGTCACACATTTTCATATTTGGGTCTAAAGACAGGTTTTCAGAAGTGTCGATGCTTATTTTATTTTTCATAATTAAAAAATCAAATGCTTCATTTGCGTCCATATTAGTACTAGAACAAGCATTAAAACTAACATCTGAGCCAAATTGTTCTTTTATATCTTCAACAAAAGCGTCTCTACTATTGTAAGTCTTTTGTGTGTCTTGCATCATGCGTAAAACGTCGTGTATGTGTAATTCGTTCATTTTATTGGGGGTTATTTGTTATCTTTTATTTTTATATTTTTTTCCAATTTTCGATTTGTAGATAGTTGATTTCATATTCTACTGTTTTGCCTGTAGCCAAATACTTTTTTTCAAAAATTATGAGTTCTTTTTCAAATCTTAATGGTTTTACAAATCCTTTTTCTGTTTTTGAGATTCTTGCAAACTCTCTAGTGTCTAAGTTCACCAATGTCAAAGCAGTAATTGGTCCTTTTTGGGCATCAGTAGTTAGCCATTCTTGCAATGCCAAATACTTTGATTCTGGCTGCCATTTAAATTCAAATCCAAAAATCCTATTAGAAATTAACATTCCATCTAATTTCAGTTTATAATATTCAGGACCAAATCGTATTTCTCCTTCAAATATGAAGTCGAATCCATGAGTCTTTCTGGGTGATTTATATGCTCCTTTAATATTGTTTTCCATTTTATTTAATGTGTCACAAATAACGTTGTTGAATAAGCTTTGTTGCATGGTTTAAGCAATGAATTTACTAAATAAAACGCGAACGGCGAAATTCCGAAGGAATTTCCCAAGTGAGCTAAAAACAGCAATAAAGTTTATATGGTGTTGGCAAATTGTTGTTTTTCAGTTTTTAATTAAAATTTTAAATTTTCAATGCTTTTTTCGCATATTTTAAAGGAGTTATGTGTGCTTTAGGAGCATATTTTAGATACCCAAAACTATTTTTTCTTTGACCTTCAATTTTTATACAATTTAAAAGATTATTACAGTTTAAATAGTAATATTCCATTTTAAAAACTTGAATTGTTTTTTTATAATTTTTTTCTTCTGTTTCAAAATTCTTTTCAATTTCAAAATATTGAATTGGTTTATTTTCTGAAAAATAAGTTACTCCAATAAAAATACCCCAAGATAAAAGCATTCTTTCTTTTGTTTTCAATATTTCACCATTCTTACTCCAGACTTCTAATGTTGAACCTTTTGTTATTAAAACAGGATTTAGTTTGTTATAATCAAATTTAGATTTATTCAGATTTTTGTTCGATTCAATTTTTAATATTATTGAATTAATTGAGTCAAATTTTTCATTTTGACCAAAAGCTAAATTCCAACAATTTAGAATAAAATATAAAGTTATTATCTTTTTCAAGTTATTCAGAGTTAATTTAATAGTTACTAATTTTTCCTACAATATTTGCCAACTTGGGGGTAAACTCACCTTTCTTAAGTTTATCTCCTTGTTTTTATATTTTATTAACCTCTTCTTCTTTCTAGTAATACAAACATCATTAAAGAAAGCATCACTCTATCGTCGTCATCACTATCTAGTTCACCAGTTTTAGAAACTTCAAAGTTTTTACCAAAAAAGGATTTTAATTTTTTAAGTTCAACAACCGTTTTACCTTCGTTGTTTTTTACTAGGTAGGTTGGGTTAAAAAGATATCCTGTAAAAAAACTTAAAACAGGAATTTCACCAAGTAAAGAATCTAATACTTTAACCCAAGGGTTTTTCTCGTTAATTACATATTGTTGTTTTTGATGTTCATCAATAATTTCATAATGAGCATTCCAAATAGATTTCCATCCTTTTCTAGCAACTTTTCCGAACTCTTTATTTTTTTCATCATAAAAAGAATAAGCAGTAGAAAAGTCTAACCATTTATCAGCTTTAATTTTATAGTTTAATTTAGATCTGGTATCATTCTCATAAATACTAATATCTTCTTTAAGCTTAAACATTTTTTGGCGCACATAAGCAATAGGTTTGCCACTACTATCTTTTGCTGTAAAATCATTAGAAAAAGTAGATATGTTAAATTCAAAAGTAACGGGGAAATGAATGTTTTGCATTTTAATTTATTAAGTTTAAAATTTCATAGTTTTTTAAGATTAAAAAAGAAGTTAATATTCTAATTCAATACATCTCAAATGTATTATAATAATAGAGAAACTAAGTGTTGTTTTGGTAAAAAGAAGGCTTTAAAACGCTAAAAAATGGTCATTTAGAAAGATTCTAAGTTCAATTAAAAGTTTATTAATTTATTTCTTTACTTTTGATTAATTATTATGAAAAGTATTCGTTAATGAAACCAGTAGAACTTATAAAACTTCCCATTAAAAATGAGATGGAACTCTTTGAGGAAAAATTCAAAGATTCTATGTTGTCTAAAGTTCCGCTTTTAAACAGAATTACCTATTATATTGTTCGTAGAAAAGGAAAGCAAATGCGACCAATGTTTGTTTTTTTAGTTGCAAAAATAGTTTCTGATGGTGGTTTCGATGAAAGAACTTATAGAGGAGCTTCTGTTGTAGAATTGATTCATACAGCAACTTTAGTACACGATGATGTTGTAGATGAAAGTAACAGACGTAGAGGTTTTTTCTCTGTAAACGCACTTTGGAAAAATAAAATTGCAGTTCTTGTTGGTGATTTTTTATTGTCTAAAGGTTTGTTATTATCAATAGATAATGAAGATTTTGATTTGCTAAAATTAATTTCTATTGCTGTTCGCGAAATGAGTGAAGGTGAATTGCTTCAAATAGAAAAAGCAAGAAAATTAGATATTACAGAAGCAATATATTTTGATATTATTCGTAAAAAAACGGCCACTTTAATTGCTGCTTGTTGTGGTATTGGTGCAGCTTCTGTTGGTGCAAATAATGATACTGTTCAGCAAATGAGAAAGTTTGGTGAATATATTGGTATTGCTTTTCAAATAAAAGATGATTTGTTCGATTATTCTGATGAAAAAATAGGGAAACCTACAGGGATTGATATCAAAGAACAAAAAATGACGTTGCCTTTAATTTATACTTTAAATAATTGTTCTAAAAAAGAGAAATCTTGGTTGATCAATTCTATAAAAAAACATAATAAAGATAAAAAAAGAGTAAAAGAAGTAATTGCTTTTGTAAAAGAAAACGGAGGGTTAGAGTACACGACAACCCAAATGAATGATTACAAAGATAAAGCGATCGCTATTTTAGAAAACTACCCAGAATCTAAATATAAAAGTTCTTTATTAACCATGATAGATTACGTTGTAGAACGTAAGATTTAGTTATAATTAACGCATAGTTTTTAGTATTTTTGATGTATTATTAATCGTGATAAATCAATGCTATGAACAGAATCACATTCTTTATTATAATTTCCTTTTTTTGCTATTCTTCAATAAAAGCACAAGATGCTTTTGATATTGTTTTGACTAGGTATTCTAATCAAGAAAATAAATGTACTTACTTCGATAATTATTTTAAAAACACGCCAAAAGAAATAGGCTTTTCAATTAAAAGAGAAGGAGACAAATTATATTTTCAAGTAACAGATAAAGCTTGGGCAATTCAGTTATTTAAAAAATCTGGAGATGGAATTGCATTAGACGTAGTTTCTAAATCTCGATATGATTGTGATAAAGAAATTGAAGATGTACAAATAAGAGGTACTCTTTTAAAACCTGTGTATGCACAACAATTAATAAGAGGATTTAAACCTTCTCTTGGAAATAGATTTAAAACCTTTATTGGTAGCGTTCCAGAGAACTTAAGAGAGGACGAATTAGAATTTAATATTCTTTTTTTAAATAATAAAGTGCTTTGTAGATATCAAAGAATTTATAATTTAGAATCTTATCCTTGGGAATTACTAGATATGGGAGTATATTTAGATTCCTTAACTTATAAATCAAAGAAAATAACAAATACTACAGATCAATTTATTACTAAATACAAGCAATTAAAGTTTGTAATTCCATTTCAAAAAAACAAGTCAGAATATTCTTCGGAAGATATTAAGCCTTTGTATGACTCATTAAGATTGACAGATTTTAATATCAAGAAAATTAATATTCAAGCTTATTCTTCTATTGAAGGAAGTTTAGAAAGGAATTTAGAGTTGCAAGAAAAACGTGCAAATAGTATTATAAAATCTTTACAATCTTTTCAGAAACCAGATATTGTTACAGAAATTTCATCTTCAGAAAATTGGGTTGAGTTTTTTAATGATGTTACAAACAGTAAATATAAAGCACTTAAAAACCTTTCTAAAAAAGAAGTAAAACAAAAAGTTATTGGTGCAGTTTCTAAAGAATTAGAAATGTATTTAAAAAATCATAGAAAGGCAGTAATAACGCTAAGTTTAGAAAAGAAAGATAAGTACAAAGATATGACTACAAGTACTTTAATATCTACTTTTAATCAATTGGTAAAAGAAGAAAATGTTAAAGAAGCTTTAGTGGTTCAAAACTCACTTTTCGAGAAGATAAAAGAAGAAAAAACTCCAGATAAATTATGGCGTTTAACGATACCAAAGCAAGTTAAGTTTGTACCTATCTTGAATGAGAATAGTATGTTTAAATACTTGTATAGTTTGGGGTATTCTAAAACTGCTTTCGATGAGTTAAAAAAGTTAGAAAAATTAGATCCAAAAAATAAAAGAATTAAATACAATCTAATTGTTGTGAAATTTATTATTTGGAAAAACAATTGGATGCCAATAAAAATGTCAGACTTTAAGTCAGAAATTTTAAAATTAAAATCATTTGGAATAACACAAAACTTAATTGACAGAATGTTAGTGAATTTTCATATTGTTAAAGCTCAAAAAGATTTAAGAGAAAGAAAATATGACGCAAAAGACGAATCTATAGAATTCATTATTGATACGTACGAAAACTTTAACTTGTCTGATTATGATTATTTAAGTTTAGCACAATTTTTAAATTTTTATTCTAATAAAGATGAGGCAATAGAGGTTTTGTATGATAAGGTAAGAACAATTACTATTGATGAAGATTTGTTGTTTTATTATTTAAATTTAACAATAACAGATGAGTACAGTGTTGCTTCTAGCAATTATAGAACAGTGATGTTAAATGCTATTAATATGAACAAAAAAAGGTTTTGTAAGTTGTTTAATTCTTCTTTGAATGATGGAGTTACTTTTCAGTTGTTAGAAAATAAATATTTGAAAAAAACGTATTGTGAGAATTGTAATAAGTAATTTATAGTTCTAATAATTCCTCAATAAATTTTCTTGAATTAGATAATCTAGGTACTTTATGTTGGCCACCTAATTTGTTGTTTTTCTTTAACCAACTATAGAATAAACCATCTTTAGCTTGATGTACTTTTGGTGCCATTAATGTAATATTCAAATAACGTTTTGCTTCATAATCTGAATTAATAGATTTTAAAGCATTGTCTAAAATTTCAGAAAAATACCCCATAGAAGCTGGTTTTTTACTGAATTCAATCATCCATTCATGTCCGCCTTTTTCTTTTCCTTGCATAAAAATTGGGCCAACAGTATAATCAGAAATTGTAGCTTCCGTTTTATCACAAGCAAGTTTTAAAGCATCTTCAACATTTTCAATATTTAACTCTTCACCAAAAACATTTATGTAATGTTTTGTACGACCTGTAATTTTAATTCGATAAGGATCTAAAGATGTAAAACGAATAGTATCACCAATTAAATAACGCCACAAACCACCATTTGTAGTAATAATTAAAGCATAATCGATTCCTTTTTTAACATCAGCAAGTGTAATTGTTTTTGAGTTTTCGCCATTGTATTCGCTCATCGGAATAAATTCATAGAAAATTCCGTAATCTAACATTAACAACAATTCTTTTGAATTATTTACGTCTTGAATTGCGAAAAAACCTTCAGAAGCATTGTAGATTTCATAGTATTTGAAATCTGCATTCGGAATCATTTTTTTGTACTGTTCTCTATAAGGATTAAAGTTTACACCTCCATGAAAATAGACTTCCAAATTTGGCCAAACTTCTAAGATATTATCTTTACCTGTTCTTTCTAAAACACGATTTAATAAAACCAACATCCAACTTGGTACACCGGCTAAACTTGTAATGTTTTCATCAATAGTTTCATCAATAATTGCATCCATTTTTGTCTCCCAATCGCTCATTAAAGCAACTTCTTGACTTGGAGCCGAACTAAAATCTGCCCAAAAAGGCATGTTTTCTATAATAATTGCAGATAAATCTCCAAAATAAGAACCATTGTCTTGATACACTTCAGAGCTTCCACCTAATCGTAAACCTTTACCTGTAAATAACTGCGCATCAGGATTGTTGTTTATGTAATTACACAACATGTCTTTACCCGCTTTCATATGGCAATCTTCAAGAGCATCTTCAGAAACAGGAATAAATTTACTTTTTGCATTTGTGGTTCCGCTACTTTTTGCAAACCATTTTATTTCTGTTGGCCAAAATAAATTTTGTTCACCTTTTCTACAACGTTCAATTAAAGGTTCGAAAGTTTCATATTTTTGAATAGGAACATTTGCTGCAAAGTCTTCATGGTTTTTAATGGATGAAAAACCGTTTTCTTTACCAAATTCCGTGTTTTTAGCTGTGTTTAAAAGCCTTAGAAGTAATTCGTCTTGTACATCAATAGGATATTTTAAAAACAGCTCTATTTGATGTTCTCGTTTCTTTAAAAACCAAGAAATTATAGAATTGATAATTTGAAACGCCATAGAAATTCGTAAGTTTGTTTAGTTCGATTTTTAAAATGAAAATACCTTCAAAATCGAATATTAAAAGTAGTAAAATATTTTATATGAAGTACCAAGGAGTCTTAAAAAAAATGCTGACTGAAAATGGGGATGAAATTCAGTATTATTTAGATATGAAAACTGATTTTATAAATATGAATCAGTTGTTAAACAAAGAAGTATCTCTAAGTTTTGTGAAGTATGAATGTTTAAATTGTCATTTAGAAAAACAAATTTATAGACAAGGTTTTTGTAAATCTTGTTTTTTTGATACTCCAAATGCTGGAGATTGGATTATGCGACCTGAATTAAGTAAGGCACATTTAGGTATTGAAGATAGAGATTTAGCGTATGAACAATCTGTGCAATTAAAACCACATATTGTGTATTTGGCAAATTCTAGCAATGTAAAGGTTGGAGTTACCAGAAAACAACAAGTGCCAACACGTTGGATAGATCAAGGAGCGCATGAAGCGATAGAAATTGTTGAGGTTCCTAATCGTTATTTAGCAGGAATTACGGAGGTTGCTTTAAAAGATTATGTAGCTGATAAAACCAATTGGCGTAAAATGCTGAAGAATGATGTTAAAGATGAATGTTTAATGGAATGGAGAGATCGATTAAGAGAATTTATCCCTGAAGAAGCACAACAGTATTTTATTGAAGATAATGTTGAAACACATTTAAATTTTCCTGTTTTAAAATATCCTTTAAAACCAAAAAGTTTAAACTTGATTAAAACGCCAAATTATACTGGAACATTAGTCGGAATAAAAGGACAGTATTTAATTTTTGAAGACGAAACCGTTTTTAATGTAAGAAGTAACGAAGGTTTGGTAGTTTCAATTACAATATAAAATAATCTTGTAGTAATAAATTGTCAACGTTGATACTTTGTTACTTTCAAACTTTGTAACTAAAAAAAATGAAAAACAACAACCTAAAAGTAGCATTAGCGCAAATTTCACCCGTTTGGTTGAATAAAGAAAAAACACTTGAAAAGATTGAGAAATCAATTGTAGATGCTGCAAAAGAAAGTTGTGAACTCATTGTTTTTGGAGAAGCATTATTACCAGGTTATCCTTTTTGGATTGCTTTAACAAATGGCGCAGAATGGGATTCTAAAACTCAAAAAGAAATTCACGCACATTATGTTCGTAATTCTATAACGTTAGAAAAAGGCGAATTAGATTCCGTTTGTAAATTGGCAAAAGAACATAAGATTTCTATTTATTTAGGAATTATGGAGCGTGCACAAAACAGAGGCGGACATAGTATTTATTGTTCTTTGGTGTATATAAACAAAGAAGGAGAAATAAAATCTGTTCATAGAAAACTACAACCAACTTATGATGAACGTTTAACTTGGGCGCCTGGAGATGGAAATGGATTACAAGTACATCCGTTAAAAGAATTTACAGTTGGTGGTTTAAATTGTTGGGAAAATTGGATGCCTTTACCAAGAACAGCTTTATATGGTTTGGGAGAAAATTTACACATTGCAGTTTGGCCAGGTTCTGATCATAATACCAAAGATATTACACGATTTATAGCAAGAGAATCTCGCTCTTTTGTGATTTCAGTTTCTAGTTTAATGGCAAAGTCAGATTTCCCAAAAGACGTTCCTCATTTTGATAAAATAGTAGAAAATGCTCCAGATGTTTTAGCAAACGGAGGTTCTTGTATTGCTTCGCCAAATGGAGAATGGCTTGTTGAACCCGTTTTACATAAAGAAGGATTAATTATAGAAACATTAGATTTTAATAGAGTTTTAGAAGAACGACAAAATTTTGATGTTGTTGGTCATTATTCGAGACCAGATGTAACAAAATTACAGGTGAATAGAGAAAGACAAAGCACTGTTTTTTACAACGATTAAAAGTTTTTTAATTCATAAAAAAGTCCATAAAACTTAGTTTTATGGACTTTTAAGAATCAACTAACTAAATAATTACCAAGAGTAGTTTTTTGATTTTGCTTGTCTTTTAATAGCGTTAATCATTACGTTGTTAAGCTCATCTTTTTTTGAGCCTTCTTTTTGTTTTTTGGTAATAAAACTCCTTCTTTTTGCATCATATTCTTTAATTTTTTTCTGAATTTCGGCACGCTCATTTGCTTTCTTTTTTACATAGATTTTTATTTCTGCCTCAGATTTGTTTTGTAGTTCTTTTGGTAATTTTTTCTTTTCAATTTTTTTATAATCTACTTTTTGTTTTTTATCAGCATCTACCAAATCCCAAGAAGAATTATCATACAAACGAGAGCTTTTACTAATCGTTCTTTTTACTTCAACTTCCTTACTCATTGTTAATGCGTTTGAATCTTGCTTTTTCTGATTCGAATATTTAGAATATCCTTTATTGCCATAATAAATATACGTTTTGTTCAATTTTTTATTTAGAATAATAATTTCATCATCATAAGGAGTTACAATATGTACAATCTTTTTATCCTGATTAATCGTCATATAATCTCCACCGCCTAACTTAGCACCATCTTGCCACATTCCTGAAATTCCATTAGAATAGTTTCCACAAAAAATAGTGTTGATAATTACATTCTTTTCTTTAGCATCTGTAATTGCATCTTTATAATTGATTTTCCCTTGTGTAAAAGGTTCGTTACCAGCAATAAAAATAATTCGTAAATCGTTTTTATTCTTTCCCCAAGAAAGTTCATCTAAAGATATTTTTATTACTTGTCCGCAAAACTCATTTCCACCATTTGTAGTTAAAGAAAACAGTTTTTCTGATATTTCATCTAAGTCATTACTAAACTGTAAAACTTGTTTTATGTAACCTTCTCTTGATGATAAATTAGAATTTCCATATTCATATAAAGCAATTTCTAAATTTGGTTTTTCAATTCCATATTTAGCATAAGAAAGTTCGTTTACAATTTCCCAAAGTTGTGCTTTTGCTTGATTGATTAAACCATCCATACTATTACTTGTGTCTAATAATAAGGCGACTTTAATAGTTTGTTTATTTGTTTTTTCTGTGGATGGATTTTCTGCTGCAAATTGAATTGTTGTTACAAATAATAGTAGCACTGATAAGACTTTTAATGCAAGTATTTTCATGATGTTTAATTTTAGGTAGTTATTACAGATGATTAAAAGTTTGGATGTTTTTGATACTTCAATATTAACACCAACTTAATTCATATAAAACCTAGAATGAGTGAAACCTACTTTTGAATGAGTGAATGAGATTACAAATTGAGTGAACAAATATTTTTAGTTGATAAAATGAAGGAATTATTAGAATACACGTTTTTTTTGATGCTTTTTTGTGTGTATGTTTACAGTATTAAATAGAATAATGATTTTTAAAAAACACATAACATATCTCTTTCTCTTCTTATTCCTAAGTATTTCTGCACAAGAAATAAATACAAATTTTGAATCAAATACCTTTGATGTAGAAGTAGTTGTTTTAGATAAGGATACTGATAATCCTATAAAAAATGCTGAGGTTTTTGTTAGCGGAAAGTTTTTTGACTATTCAGAAATTAGAAGTAATTATTTAATAAAAGCGAAAGTAGGAGATCAGTTAAGAATTACGCATCCAGATTTTGAAACTGTTTATTATACCATAAAATCTAACGAGGAAATTAAAATTTTGGTGGAAGATTTTTCAACAAAACAAGCATCTAAAATTAGTAAATATTCACGTAGTGAAACTGTTTCTAAGGAAGCAAATTTTTATCATCAGTATTTAGATTCAGCAAAATTTTATAAGAAAAAAGATATTGATAAAAGTCTGTCTTTTGTAGAACAGGCTTTAAAGGACAAACAATCTAGAGAACGAAATTCAGCATCTTATAAAACATTGGCAGATGTCTATTTGTATTGGAAACAATATGATTTAGCAGTAAATAATTATAAATTATCATATCAGATAAAAGAAAATATTGCAACAAAAATTGATTTAGCAAATGCTCAGTTTTTATTAAAAGATTATAAAGGAAGTGAAGCAACTTATTTAGAGTTATTAAAAGAAGACTTGAGTAATTACGAACGGATAATTGTTTTAGAAGGTTTAGGTGATATCGATTTTGATTTGAAAAAAAATACCACAGCAAAAACGTATTATAATCAATCTTTAAAAATTGCAAAATCTGAATTAGTTACTCCGAAAATTACAGATTTAAATTCAAAAATAGCCGCTGTTTTTGCTGCTGAAGGAAATGTAACTCAAGCAAATATTCGTTACAAAAACTCATTGGATTTAGCTTCTAAAGAAAATATAAGTCGTGCTTTAAAAGAAGAAGAAAAAGTAGCAGACTTTTATAATGCGAACAGACAATTTGATGCCGAAATTAAATTAAGAAAAGAAAGTCTTTTAAAGGAAGCCAAGAATAAAACGTCTAAAAAGAAACCTAGTTTACAGCCAGATTCTATTACTTCACAAAAAATAAACTACAAAATAGGAAATGCTTATATTTTAAAAGAAGAATATAAAAGTGCTATTCCGTTTTTAGAAAAGAGTAAAAAAGATGCAGACGATAAAAAAGATATTATTGTAGAAAAAGATGCGACTAGAAAATTATCTGAAGTGTATGCTGCTGTTGGAGATTATGATAAAGCGTTAGAAAGTTATCAAGATTATGTAAAGTTGGTAGATCAATCTTATATACAAAAGGAGCAAGAAATTCAGCAAGTACAACGATTTTCTAAAAAGATTTCTGACAATCAAAACAGAATTGCAAGTTTAGAAAAAGACAAGGAGTTAGCAGAGAGTAAAATCAGTTTAGCGTATATAGATAAAAAACTATCTGAAGAAAGTAATCAAAAACAGAGAACGATTATTTACGCTCTTTTTGGTGGAATTTTATTGATGAGTTTATTAGGGTATTTTATGTTTAGAAACATAAAACAACAAAAATTAGCGAATAATTTATTGGCATTAAAATCGATGCGTTCTCAAATGAATCCACATTTTATTTTTAATGCTTTAAATTCTGTAAACAGTTTTATTGCTGTAAATGACGAAAGAAATGCAAATAGATATTTAACGGAGTTTTCTGCATTAATGCGCTCGGTTTTAGAAAATTCTGATGAAGATTTTATTCCACTAACAAAAGAAATTGAGTTACTAGAATTGTATGTAAAGTTAGAGCATAATCGTTTTAAAGAAAAGTTTGATTATCAGATTTCTGTGGATAAAAATATCAGTTTAGACCAATTCTCGATTCCACCAATGTTATTGCAACCTTATATAGAAAATGCTATTTGGCACGGATTAAGATACAGAAAAGAGAAAGGAAATTTAGATATTTCAATTACAAAAAAAGATGAAGAAACGGTTGCTGTTATTATAAAAGACAATGGAATTGGTAGAAGTAAATCCCAGGAATTAAAGACAAAAAATCAGCTAAAACAGAAGTCAAAAGGAATGATTAACATTAAAAATAGAATTGCTATTTTAAATGATATGTATAAAGATCGAATTTCTGTAAATGTATCTAATGTTTTAGAAAACGGAGAAGGTACAAAAGTAGAATTGTTGCTCAAAAAGAAGTAATCAGTTTTCAGTTGCAGTTTTTAGTAAAAGTTGATTGTTTGCAAGAGTTTGTCATTCCTGCGCAGGCAGGAATCTATAATTGGCTGCTAAGTATTTTTTAATTTATTAATATTAAAAAAGTTAGCAAACAAGTTTAGCCCTGATTGAACGGTTTGTTTGAGCTCTTTTTTATTCCTTTTTAGGATAAAAAAAGCGAGTAGTGAAAGCAGGAAATAGCTTCAAAAAAAGTAAAAGAAAAAACTATGAAATTAAATGCAATCATTGTAGAAGACGAGCAAATAAGTAGAGATATTCTGCGAAATTATATTGGTAAATATTGCCCCAATGTTCAGTTGTTAGGCGAAGCAAGTAATATTGATGATGGTTATAAGTTAATTGAAGAACACGAATTAGATTTGGTGTTTTTAGATGTAGAAATGCCTTTTGGAAATGCTTTTGATTTGTTAGAAAAAGTAGAAAACAGAACGTTCGAGACTGTTTTTGTAACTGCCTACGATCATTATGCAATAGAAGCGTTAAATAATCATGCAAGTTATTATTTGTTGAAACCAATTTCTATAGACGAATTAATAAAAGCTGTAAATATTGTTACAGAAATTAAGGAAAAAGAAAACCAGTTACAACATCAAATATTAGCTCCAAAAACAAACTCTGCAACTGGTAAAATTACAATTCCTCAGCAAGATGGTTTTGAAGTTTTAGACATAAACGACATTGTTTTCTGTAAAGCAGACGATAATTATACCGAAATCCATTTGGCAAACTCTAAGAAATTAGTGAGTAAAACGCTAAAGTATTTCGAAGAAGCGTTAAAAGAATATACGTTTGCAAGAATTCATAAATCGTATTTAGTAAATGTAAATGCCATTACAAAATACAAAAAAGGAAAAGGAGGAAGCGTCATTGTTTCTAACGGAAAAGAAATTTTAGTTTCTGCCTCTCAAAAAGGAAATTTATTGTCATATTTTAAGTAAATTTATGCCTCAATTTAGAATTTAAAAAATGGCACTAATAAAATCCGTACAAGGAAAACACCCACAAATACCAGAAGATTGTTATGTAGCAGAAAACGCAACTATTGTTGGCGATGTTTCTCTAGGTAAAGAATGTAGTATTTGGTTTAATGCAGTAATTCGTGGCGATGTACATTACATCAAAATCGGGAATAAAGTAAACATTCAAGATGGCGCAGTTATACATGCAACCTATCAAAAATCGCCTACAACAATAGGTAATAACGTTTCTATTGGGCACAATGCAATGGTACATGGTTGTGTAATTCATGACAACGTTTTGGTTGGTATGGGGTCAATTATTATGGATGATTGTATAGTAGAATCGAATTCAATTATTGCTGCCGGAGCAGTGGTAACTAAAAATACACACATAAAAAGTGGAAGTATTTATGCAGGAGTTCCTGCTAAAAAAGTAAAAGATATTTCTGAAGAATTAATTTCTGGTGAGATTGATAGAATTGCCAACAATTATGTAAAATACTCAAGTTGGTTTAAAGAATAAGTTTTGGGCGTTACACAAGGTCGGGCTTTACTTTATTTTTTTTTAATACTGTCATTGCGAAGTTTACTTTTTTGTAAACTGTGGCAATCTCATTATAAGAAAGAGATTACTTCGTTTACACTCGTAATGATCTGTGTTAAAAAACTATTATTTATTGTTAAAATTTCTTTTATTTCAGAAAATATAAGTTTTGATGATTTTCATTGTAAATTTGTTTGTTAGTCGCAATAGAAAAAATTTGCTTTATTAATTTATTAGCTATTGCAATTTTAATTACTCTCTCGGGTTTTCCTTTTTCTTTAAGTCGTTCATACATTTCGATACAATTTTTATTTACTCTTTTTGCAGACCAACTACATAAATACAAAAGTTTTCTAATTTGAGGTTTGCCCATTTTACAAATATGTCCTTTACCTTTTACACTTGTTCCTGATTGATATAGCCTTGGACTAAATCCTACAAAAGCAGTCAGTTGTTTATAGTTATCAAATTTTGTGAAATTATCTGTAATAACACTCATCATAATAGCCGTTTTTAGCCCGATTCCTGGTATCGTTTTTATTCTTTCAACCGTGTCTTTATAAGCTAATCTTCCTATTTGCTCTATCTTTTTTTCAAACTTATCAATACGTCTTATTAATAATATTAGTACTTGTTTTAATTCTTTTCTAAGATCCGAACTCAACAAACCTGTTGCTTCAAAGGATTCTAATTGTCTTTTTGTTTGATGTTTTTGTTTTTTTAGTAATTCTAAAGCTGTGTAAAGTTGTTTAATTTCTATACTAGGTTTACTCTCTGGACACCATCTTTTTAACTCATATTGAGCACCATATTCGGCAATTGTCTTTGCGTCTTTTTTATCTGTTTTTGCTCTATATAATCTTGTTTGACTATATCTTCTAATTATCAAAGGATTTAATACACATACATTAAAACTAGATGCATGTAAAAAAGTTGCTAACTGAACATAATAAGGACCACTAGCCTCCATTACAATCCAGTCTGATGCACTAATCAATTTAATAAATTGCTCAAAACCTGTATTTTGATTCTTAAAAATTTTGTGAATCCATTTATCTTTTTCTAAATAAGAAACATCAAAGGTTTGCTTACTAATATCAATTCCTATAATTTTACTCATATCAAATGTTTTTATAGAAAAATTACTACATTTACTTATCAATCCTAAATACAGACTTGATGGTCTAATGATCTGTTCAAGTTTATGTAGTAAGGGGTAAAGTGATTAGCATTGCGAACGGTCTTTAATGACAAATGACGGACTATAATCTTTTCCTTTACCCTTACTTTTCTTGTTAAATATTAAATCTAATTTAAGCTTTTTAAAAACAGATCCTTATTTTTACAAACATAGGATGACGTAAATCTATAATAAAAGGTTGCTACTTCAATCCCTAACGCAAATACAAAACGTAATAAATTCAAAAACCCGATTTCAATTAAGAAATCGGGTTTTTTCAATCAACTAAAACTAATCAACCAAAACTAGTTATTTTCCTTGTTGAGGTCTTTCTCCTCTTTTGTCTCCCTTATTTTTTTTTGACCCTTTCTTTCCTTTCCTTTTATTATGAGCCATTCTCTTTCTACCTTTTTGCATTTTTTCAAACTTCTCAAATTGATCTTTATTTAAAATCTCTTTCATCCTGTTTTTCATTGCAATCTGTGTGTCTAATTGCTTATTTTTCATTGCAAACATTTCACCAGCGGTAGGTCTTTCTTTATTTTTTCTTGCTTCTTTTCTTTTTTCCATAGAAGCCTTTCTTTCTGCCATTTTTGCCATTAATAGTGGCTTAATTTCTCTCTGTTGCTTAGCTGATAAATCTAAAGCCAAAGTCATTTTTTTAACTGCCAAAGTTGTGTGTTGTTCTGCAGTTAAATTAGAACCTCTTTCTCCTCTTTTCTTTTGTGCTTGTGTAGTAAATGTTACTGCAATTACTAAAACTAAAATACTTACTATTTTTTTCATCTTTATAAATTTTAATGTTATTTTGTATACTTCTTTGACTATTGAAAAGTAAAAAGGTTTAATGTAAATTTCTGTTTAACAAGTTTTTAACATATAAGAAGTGTTTTAAAAACAAAAACTCGGCTTCAATAAAGAAACCGAGTTTTCAAATCAACTAATCAACCCAAAACTAGTTATTATAATCTCTTATTGTTTTTTCATTTTCATTCTATCTTTTCCTTTCTCTTTTCTTTCTTTAGCAATTTTTTCAAATTTCACTAATTGTTCTTCATTTAAAATACTAGCTATTTCTGTATTAAAAGCAGCTTCTTTTTCCATTCGATCTTCTCTTAGTTGCGTGCGCTCTTCTTTAGATGGTTTCTTTCCAGATTCTCTGCTAGCTTTTCTATTATCATTCATTGCCATTCTATCTGCAATTTGAGCGTATAATAGAGGTTTAATCTTACTTTGCTGAGCTTCAGTTAAATTTAACTCCTTAGTCATTTTTGTAAGCATCTTTTCAGCAGAAGGTTTTCCACCTCTTTTTTGAGCTTGTGCAGTAAAAGTAAAGGCGAATACTAGAACTACTATCGTTAATATATTTTTCATTTTAATTGTTTTATTATTTTAATTACACTTCTTTGACACTTAAAAAATGAAAAGGTTTAAATTTGTTTCTTGTTTAACATGTTTTTAACAAAGTAAAGATGAAGAATTTTTTGTGGTTAGTACTATTGTTGCCAATGCTTACAGCTGGTCAAGACAGTATTCGTGTAAATGTGAGAAATCCTCATGCTACAATTTATACACATTTATATTTTTTGCAATCTGATTCTTACGAGCCTAAAAAAGCAGCAAAAACTATTTTAGGTCTTTCTGAAGAGAAAGCAATTGAAAAAGCCATTAAAATAAAGCAAGTTTTAGATGGTAAAGGTTTATATGTAGATGTAAATAAAATACCTACAAACCCTAATTATAAAGATACTATTGGTTATTCTTCTTATTCTAGATATGTTTTGTTTCCTCAAAGAATGCCTCAAATTTATGTAGAAAAAATCGATGATAATTGGTATTACTCAACAGAAACTGTTGCGAAAATAGAAGGTTTATACAAAGAAGTTTTTCCTTGGTATATTCAAAAATTACAGAAATTAATTCCTGTTTCTGGACATAAAAAATTATTAGGGTTAGAATTATGGCAGTTTATAGGGCTATTATTAATGTTAGTTTTAGGATATCTTGTTTTTTTTATAGTAAAAAGAATTGCCTTTTTTATATTAAGAAAAATTCAACAACAAGTAACTAAAAATTCAAATATAGAAGTAAATAAAGTGCTTAAAAAGTTAGCACATCCTATAAGTTTATTACTATTAGTTGCTTTTATTGATAAAATATTTCCATCCTTACAATTTGGTTTAACTACAAATACATGGGTGTTTTTGGGATTAAATATTGCCGAAACCGTTTTTTGGATTTATGTTTTCTTAAAATTAGTACAAGTTGTAATGCGAATTTATGCCGAATTTACAGAGAGAACACATGGTAGATTAGATGATCAATTAGTACCAATTTTAGACAGCTTTCTTACAGGATTAGTTATTGTAGTTGGTGTTTTTAGATTGTTAGTCCTTTTTGGAGTAGATGCATCAACAATGTTAGCAGGTGCAACAATAGGAGGTTTGGCATTTGCATTGGCTTCTCAAGATACTGTGAAAAACTTGATAGGAACGATCATGATTTTTCTAGATAAACCTTTTCATATCGAAGATTGGATTGAAGCAGGGGAAGTTGTCGGAACCGTAGAAAGAGTAGGTTTTAGGTCTACACAAGTTCGTGCAGCAGATACTTCTATTTATCAAATACCAAATAGTAAATTGTCAGAATTGGTTATTAATAACAAAGGTTTGCGATTATTTAGACGTTATAATACAAATTTAGGTTTGCGTTATGATACACCGCCAGAATTAATTGAAGCATTTGTAAAAGGACTTAGAGAAATTGTGATTGAACATCCAGAAACACGTTCAGACTCTTTTAATATTGAATTTACAGGTTTTGGAGATTCCGCTTTATTAATTATGGTAAACGTGTATTTTAAAAGTTTAGCTTGGGGCATAGAGCAATCTTCTAAACACAGATTGCATATTGCAATTGTTAAATTAGCGTCAGAATTAGGTGTTGATTTTGCATTTCCATCTACAACTGTTACTATTGAGCAGTTTCCAGAAAAACAAGGTATAAGTCTAAAATACGATATCAATAAAGAAAGAACAGATGCTGTTATCTCTAAAATTGTAAGCGATTTTAATAAAGGAAACTAGTTTACTGAAAGCATTTTTTTTGAAGCTATTTCCTGCTTTTCGCACTCGCTTTTTTTACGAAAAGTAAAAAAGAGCTCAAACAATTGCTTCAATCAGGGCTAAACCTGTTTGCTAACTTTTGTCTTTTATTCAGAAGTTTAGATTAAAATCTATTAACTGTTTTTCGCTTCTTTAAGAATTTCTCTCACAGCAATCGCATAATTTTTTGGATTACTTGCCTTTTTAATCTTTTTATAGGTTTTCTGAGGATTAGAAAAACTTTGAGCAAAGTATTCCCAGAAACCAAGCATCTTCATTTTAATTGGAGTTGGTCCAGAAAGAGCGGCATCATATTCTTGATAAATACGATCGTGAAATTCATTAAAAATATCAAACCTATTTTTAGGATATTCAGTAGTGTCGTTTTTAATCATACTTGGTAAAAACGGATCCGCAATTAAGCCTCTACCAATCATCCAATGATCTATGGTTGTAAAACGTTCTTGTAACTTCTTAAATGACGCTACAGAAGTAATATCACCATTATAATACATTTTATGTTTGCTATTGTCTAAACATTTCTGAAATGCTTCTAAATTTGTTCCGCCTTTATAAAGTTGTTTTCCAATTCTTGCGTGAATGGCTATATTTTTTAATGGGTATTTATCTAAAATAGGCAAAGTATCTAAAATTTCTTCAGGATTTTCATACCCCATTCTCATTTTCATAGAAACAAGAATATCAGATTCATTATGTACTTTATGAAGAATACTATCTATTTTTTCTGCATCATGTATCAATCCAGAACCCATTCCTCGTTTTGTAACCATCGGGTAAGGACAACCTAAATTCCAGTTTAATTCTTTGTAGCCTAATTCTCTTACATACTTAGAAACAAATAAGAACTCATCAGCATCATTTGTAATAATCTGCGGAATAACTTCAAGTTCTGTATTATTCTCTAAATCGATATCCCTTTTGTAAGAATTTTTAATCACCATTTTTCCATTCAAACGAATGTAAGGAGAATAAAAAGTATCAATTCCACCAAAAAAATGGTTAAAAGCGTTTCTGAATTTATAATCTGTAAAACCCTGTAAAGGAGAAGAAAGTAAAGTATGACTCATGTAAAATATTGAGTTGCAAATATAGAATACTTTTTAGAGCAAATTATAATTTAAGATAAACCTCTTCTAAAAGTTTAATTTCCTTTTTTCACTTTTAAAGGAGTATTCATCCAATAGTTGTTTTCTAACTTTAAAGGAGTAATTATAGATTTCGATAAAGGTAAACTCTTATCTATAAAGTTTTGCTGAAGTGGTATTTTTTTATTTTCAAAGACTTCTTGCACAAAAAACTCTCTATATTGATTCATTTTGATGCTTGCTCTTTGGTTAATAATAAAACCATTTATGTCTTTAATATTTTCAATTTCGAAACTAAAGTATTTACCATAATTGGGGTTGTATTTCTCTTTTTCGAAGTTTATTTTAGTAAGTGATTCTTTATCTATATGAATGGTAACTGTTCTATCATTGGTGTCAAAAGTATTAACGTCTATTACTTTTAACCTTTCGTTTTTATAATACATTTTAAAATTCCTGCGAAAAGGCTCTAAGCTATCAAAGTATAATTGACGATTAAATGAAACTATAAACGAGTTTTTTTTCGGATCAAAAATAGTTTTATCAATTTTAAAATAATTACCATTTGTTGCTTTAAAAAAGTTATTGAAAGTTATGTAATTCAAATACATTTTATCTTTTTTTGGTCTGTATTCTATTGTAATTGAATATTGTGGGTTTTTCTTACGCTTATAATATAGATTGTAGTTTAATTTATGAATTGCAAATTCTTGTTTAGAAATATAAATACTTCCATACGCAGCATAATCGTTACTAGTTTTTGTGTTAATTGAAGAAAAAGTAATTTCGTAAAGCGGTATTTTATCAGAAAAAATAATTCTTTTAACTATAAATGTGTGATTTTTTAAAAAGTCTTTCTGAAAAATATTTGTAAAAGAAAAAGACATTTTGTTGTAATTTCTAACAGCATTTGTAAGCTGTAATATATTCAATTCATTCCCGCCTAAAGGAGTAATATATACACTTTCTGAATATTTTTTACTTTTATTGTCATAAGGTACCGTTAGCGTAGAATCTTGAACAAAAGATTTATTTGTTCTGTATTTATAAAGTAAGGTTTGATTCTTTTTACTTTTTAGTTTATCGCTATCAAAGCCGTCATCAAAAGATTCTAAAATTGCTTCGTTAACGTTTAAATACTTTATTTGTTCTTCAGATTTTATCGTTTTTTGATAAGAATCACCAACAGGTTGTTGGTAATCTCTATAATAGCCAATGTAAGAATGTGCTTCTGTAGGGTAGTTTTCTAAAATATTTTCAATAGCTTTTCTAACAATCTGTTTTGCTAAAGGTTGTCTTTCTTTCTTTTTGGTAGTTTTTACAACTATTTCACTTAAATAATTATTAGAAGGTGATACATAAATGATATTAGTGCTTTTTCTTTTTAAAGTTGATAACTTTATTTCTTTGGTTTTGTAACCAATAGAAGATATTCTTATAATTCCTGTTTTCTTATACCGAAGAGGAATTTCAAAATTACCATTTAAATCTGCATGAGTTCCTCTATTTATTTTTTTAAGCATAACAGTTGCATATACAACGGGTTTTTTGGTTGTAATATCTAAGACTGTACAAGAAAATTTTTCTTGAGAAAATAAGCTTCCAAGAATAAAGTTAAAAGCAAAAAAAAAGAAATATATTTTTTTCAAAAACACAAATTTTATAGATTATTATATGCAAAAACCACGCCATAATGACGTGGTTTTATATAAGTATTTACAAGAAATATTATTTAGGATCTAAAATAGTATCAATTCTATCTACAACATCTTGTAAGTGGTAACGAGTTAAAGTGTTTCCTCTTTTAGAAGCTGCTTTTGCATCTCTTTGAATACGTTTTAATTCACCTCTTGCAACAGATTTTACATCAGATTGATTGATGTTAATTCCACTTTGCTTAAAGTAACCTCTATTAGCACCTCTTTGATCTTTGGCTTTATTCAATAAATAGTCTAATCTATCTAAATAAACTCTTTGTAAGTTTCTTCTATAAGTATCAATAGATTTTCCTGAATAAATTTCACTCCAAACTCCTTTTCTTAAGTCACTCATCATACTAACTAAAGAGTATGCTTTAGAACCGTTAGACGTTTCGTTTTCAATCATACGAGCCATTCTACCTGGATCTAACATGTTGTTTAACGTTCTTGCTTGTAAACCACGAACTCTTTCTACAGAACCAGAAAATTCAGTTTTGCTGAAAATGTTTTTATCTAACATCCAAGTTGGAGTTTTAAATAATTCGTCAACCACAAAAGTTAAAGCTTCTTTTTGAGTTGCTTTGTCTACATGTGTATAAACTGCGCCTTCTTGGTCAGTTGTCTTATATTGTTCATAAACACCACCAACATTAGCAGTTACATGTCCCATATATCTATTAAATTGACTTAAAACTTGTCCGTACATAGTAGATAAGTCATCATAATTTTCACCTTTTTCAGACGTCCACTCCTCTAAATTAGGAAGAATTCTTTTTAAATTTTTAATTCCATAAGTAGAAGCTTTCATAGCATTATCACCTAAGTCTTCTGTTTGAGAACTAGGGTCTACTACACCACCAGCTTGTTGGTGCCCAAATCTGTACATTGGATCTCCAGCATGTTTTAAAATCCAAGAATCTAAAACAGGCTTTTCATCTTTAGCATCAGTATCTAAGATTGGTCTATAACCCCAAGAAATTGCATATTTATCATAAATACCAATATTTGGCATTAAAGCAACACCTTTATCTTCTGGTTGTGCAACATAATTAAAACGAGCATAATCCATTATAGATGGTGCTGTTCCGTATTTTTTAGTGAAAGAAGCAGAACGTAAAGAATCTACTGGATACGCATTTGAACTACCCATATTGTGAGGTAAACCTAAAGTGTGACCAAGTTCGTGAGAAGATACAAATTTGATTAATTCACCCATTGTTTCTGTCTTAAAATTATTAGTTCTTGCATCAGGATTAATAGCTGCTGTCTGAATAAAAAACCAATTATGTAATAAAGACATTACATTATGATACCAATTAATGTCTGATTCTAAAATCTCACCAGAACGTGGATCACTAACGTGAGGTCCATTTGCATTTGGTATTGGGGAAGCTAAATAACGAATTACAGAATAACGAATATCTTCTGGACTATAATCTGAATCTTCTTCTTTAGTAGGAGCTCTTTTTGCAATAATTGCGTTTTTAAACCCTGCAGCTTCAAAAGCAACTTGCCAGTCATTAACACCTTGAATAATATAAGGAACCCACTCTTCTGGAGTTGCTCTATCTACATAATAAACAATTTGTTTTTTTGGCTCAACTAATTCGCCTCTCTTAAATTTTTCGATGTCTTCGTCTTTAACTTCTAAACGATATCTATCTAAGTACTTTACAGTTTTACTTTTTTGAGCATCTAAACCATAATCTGTTTGTCCTCTTGCAAACCAACCAACACGTTCGTCAAAATAACGACGCTTCATAGGTACTTTAGGTAATAAAACCATAGAGTTACTCATTTCTAAAGTAATTGAACCTAGCGCATTATTAGATGGTGCTTTACTTGCTAAATATGTTTTTACGTGCCTAATTTCTATATTTTGTGGATAACTGCTAACTCTATCTATATAAGAACGCGATTTATCCATTCTTGTAGCTTGGTATCTTTTTCTATAAAACCCAGGGAAACCTAATGGCTTAATATCTGTAGAAAATAATTCAGTAGCATCAATTACAGTAGCTGTAGAATCTTTACTGATAGCTTTAATTGGAAAAGAAAATAATATTGGCTCTAAATTAGAGTTCATAACAGCTTCATGAACAGGTAAAATAGTATCTGCAACTACGTTGTGTGAAACAATTCTTAAAAGAATTTGTTTATTTCTCTTTTCCCAACGTAAAACTTGAGTGTTGGTTTTACCACCACCAAATCCAATTCCGCTAGAAGTTTTTGCAATTCTTGTAACCATTAGCATTTCTCTTTTTAAAAGAGAATCAGGGATTTCAAAAAGATAAGCATCATCTTTTGTGTGAACTTTAAATAAACCTTCGTCTGTTTTGTGTTCTTTTGTAACTACTTTGCTATAAGGTTTAATGTCTCCTTTTTTCGGTTTTGGTTTGGGAGTTTCTTTTGAAGTTTCTTTTTTCTTTTTCTTCCAAAATTGTGCATTAGATTCTGTAGAAAAAGCAAAAACGAAAGCTACCAAAAGTAGTCTAGTAAGTATCTTTTTTGTCATAATAAATATTTAGTTTGAATAGTCTTCGAAATTAAGGAAACCAAATATGATGAAGTCTTAAAGAAACGTTAAAGGGAAATAGTTGTTTTAACATAAAAACACCCTAAATTATAATATTGATATAATTTAGGGTGTTTAATTAGTTGTGAAAAAAATACCTAAAGAAGCTTTTTTTCTGACTGATAATGTAACTTACTTTATTAATATTTTTTTAGAGATTACACCTTCTGATGTTGCAATATTAACAATATAAACTGATGTTGAAATTTTGTTCGTTTTAAATGTTATTTCAGCATTCTTTAAAACTTCATTATCCGTTAAATTGATGATTTTTTGACCTGTAAAAGTATATACTGAGATGTTACTTATTATTTTTTTATTTATATTTTTAACTACAAGTTCTTTTGTTTTTGAATTTTGATAAACATTAAAACTTCGATTTAACAATTCATCTTCTATAGATAAAACTTGATCATTAAAAGTGATGAAAAAACGATTAGAATATGTTCCTTTAGGTAAATTTAAAACAATAGGATTAGAAGTGTTATAATAAATATTTTCATCTATATCAAAGATAAATACATTATTAGAGATGTTTTCTTTTTCATCAAGCACTATAAATATATCTTCTGTTGTACCTATTTTTAATGTTATAGGAACTAATAAATCTTCTTTAATTTCTTGAACACCAGCAATCACTAATTTTTCTCCATTTTCATCAAATTGAAAATAAATATCAGAATCTTTAATTTCAACCTTTTTACTATCAAAACCAGTTTCTGTTGCAAATGTTTTTCCTTTTGAAAAAGAAATTCCTACTTGAGAATGAATATATATATCATCAGAGTTCTTGGCTTCAAAACCAAATTTTAAAATAGCGTATTCTGATGATTTATTTTTTTCTTTTATATTTTCTGTTCTAAAGAAATGAGAATCTTCAGCTTCAGTTATAAAAGCTCTTTGTTGGTTTTTAAAATTCACAGTTGCTGCTAAACCTGTAGCTGTTTCTGCAAAGAAACCTTGACCAATAGCAATGTATTCTCCAGGAGCAGTATATCTTCTATTACCTAATCCTGTAATTCCATTTATGTTTGAATTTGCAGCAATTCCCATAGTTGAATTTCTATAACTATAACCACCAATGTAACCACTTTTATAATGACCTTGGTTATTATTTCCTTTATTTGTTTCATTATGATGTTCCCAAAAATATAATGTTGCTAAGTTAGAGCTATCTGCAAATAGTTGATTAACATTTATTGCAGATGGATAGGGGTTACCTAATAAGCTAGTATTATCAGCATCTATTGAGAAAGAAATATCACCATCATTAGGGACTCCCTTAAAAGTATAGTTTTGAGCTGATCCTGGGCTTTTTAATAAATACCCTTCTCCGGGATTAAATGTTCCTGTTTCATGTTTTTGAGACCAACTAGTACCATCAAGTCCATTTAAATATCCATAAATCCAATAACTTGATAATGTTAAAGGGCTTGTTGAGCCATCATAACCAGAAGTAAATGTTAAATCCAATGGAGTAGAAGTAGCAGAGGTAGGTGTTGTACCGTCTTTCATAACTCCTTTTACAGTAAATGTAGCAGTACCTATTTCTTTTACAGGTGATGACCAATAGTTGTATCTATAAATACTTGTTAAATCACTGTTTTGGTCTACATAAAGATTACCAGAACCGGTATTAAAGTTTGTACCTGTTGTATGTGTTTGTATTAGTTGAGATGTGCCAACTAATCTAATATCTCCATTGTTGTTAATACCATTAGCTACTTTTAGTCGATATCCTGTATTTACCACTAGTTTTCCTCCATATTCTACTTCAACTTCTCTTACATCGGCATTTTCAGTTAAAGAAAGTGTACCATTTGCTGTACTTTTAACTAATAGTTTATAACAATCATCAGTTATGTCTGGTACGTTTAATGCACCTGACCCGTTATAAAACTGAGAATCATCTACAACTATAGTATCAAAATATTCTAAAGTAAAATAATCGTCATCTAAGAAACTAACCTCTGTTGCAGTATAAACTCCTTTTGAAAGACTTAAATTATATGTGGTTTTTGTAATTGAAGAAAAATCACTAGTATTATCTACTACTAATTGTAGTGAAGCACAAGATGATTTTTTTGATAAATCTAAATCTGACGCATTTATAGAAACAGAAACTGATCCTAAATTATTTCGTTTACTAACTTTCCATTTAGTATCTAATCTTTCTAGATAATTTGTAGATACTGAAGATGAAAAATCATAAGTAGCATCTTTTACGTCTTCACCCCAAAATAAAAAATCACCATCACTTAAAGCTTTAGGGGTGTTTATTCTTATAATACCTGTTCCTTGAGAATCTGTGTGATTTGAGCCATCTGATGCTTGACCAATACCTGCTACTTTATGGTCAAAATCTCCATTGTCATCTTCATTGTAAAAATCATTCGTAACTAAGGCAATATCATACTTTGCTGACACATAATTATCTATGATTATTTTTTCGGCTAAATTTAAATCTCTATCAAATATAATTACTTCTGAAATATCTCCTGTAAATGTCCTTCCATTATATGTACCACCTAAATACAATTTACTTTCATAGGTAGTTGGTCTTGTTTGACTTATAAAATGTATTTGATTATTATGAGTACCTGTATTGGTTGCAGAACCATTAACAAAAGATGACCCTGTATTTGTAGACCAAGTATCATTATTTGCCCCGTTTCCTGGAGATTGCCAATTGTTGTCTCCACTACTAGCTCTTCTTATACTTTTGTCTCCGTTCAAACCAATAACGGTCTCAAAACTATTTCTTGTTTTTGGATTATTTACTACCAAGATTGTTTTTGCGGTTACGTTATTTGCTGTTACAAACTGTCTATTTAGAGCTGTGGCCGTTAAAGTAGCGTAACCGTTAATAATACCTTCTGTATAAACTGCTGTTCCGGTGTTAGTTGCAGTCTTATTATTACCAGATGCATCTAACCAAGTGCTTACAGTTTGTCCATCTGTAGGTAGAATATCTGCATTTCTCATATTATTTGGTAAATACCAAACTTCTAAATCTGACGAACCATCTGTATTACCAACACCTCCAGGGCCTAAATAACCTTCTGATCCAGGAGTAATAGGGGTAGAATAACAAAGGTTTAAAATAACCTCATTAATAGTACCTCCATCTTGATTAGCATCATCTGTAATTTCTAAGACCCAATTACCATTTGAATTTTCACCATTAAAAGTGGTTAAACTTCCTTCTGGTTGATAATCTCCAGAAAGTGCAGAATTACCTTTTGGTAATGTTTTTGTAGAGTCATCATTAAAAATAACATTCTCATAATTATTTAATTTACCTCCATTATCTGTAGACAATTCTACTCTTGTTCCTAAAGGGGAAACTAAAAAAATATCTAAATCGTCATTATAAGTATGTGTAATATCTACTGTTATGTTTACATCTGTTAATGTGTAAGAATCGGGTACGTTTATAGTTGTGTTATATACAGATCCAGATCCAGATGAAGAAATTGTGGTACTTGGGGTTTCGGAGTAATCTCTACAAATGTTTTGCCCAAAAGACTTAATACTTATAAGGAAAAATATAAATAATAAAAACTCAATTGCGTACTTATTGTGTGTTCGTTTTAACATATTATAAATTGTTAATACTACACTTAAGATACTTATGGGGAGTGGATGCTTAAGATATTGTAAATTGATTATTTTTTTCTAAACTTATAATTTAGACACTATTAAATAGTATTTGTTATTTAGAATTATAAAAGGAAGAGGTGTTTAATTATCAAAAAATCTTCCTATACAAATATAATGATTATTAGGAAATATAAAATAAAATAGGGTGTTAAAAATTAAATTTTTAACACCCTATTTTATTTTATAAAACACCTATTTATTCACTAATAAGCTCTCTTGTCATTCCCTTCATAGAAATTAATAAAAGCTTGGTTAACAACTCTTCTACCTCCAGGAGTAGGATAGTTTCCTGTGAAATACCAATCTCCTAAATTATCTGGACATGCTTTATGCAAACCTTCTATAGATTGATAAATAACTTCAACATCTGCATTTATATCGTCTGTTTTTAACATTTCTGCAATTTTTGCAGAAATCTCTTCAGCAGTAAAAGGTTTGTATATTCCTTTTACATAGTTTACAATATCCTCATCAATTTTAGACTGCTGATCTTTACACTTTTTATAAACTTCTTCTATAATGTTTTCTTGATTTGTGTCTTTTAATAATTCTATAGCAGCTTTAAAAGCAATAAAGGCGTCAATTCGTGCCATGTCAATTCCATAACAATCTGGGTAACGAATTTGTGGTGCAGAAGAAACTACGACTATCTTTTTAGGACTTAATCTGTCTAAAATTCTAATAATACTTTTCTTTAAAGTAGTTCCACGAACAATACTATCATCAATAATAACAAGATTGTCAGTAGGTTTTACAACACCATAAGTAATGTCGTAAACGTGCTCTACTAAATCATCTCTACTGCTGTCATCAGCAATAAAAGTTCTTAATTTTGCATCTTTAATTGCTATTTTTTCAAAACGAGCTCTTTCAGATAAAATTTCGGTTACTTGTTCTGCGGATAAATTTTTACCTCCTTTTAATATTTTAGTTGTTTTTTGTTGATTTAATAAATCTTCAGCAGCTTCTATCATTCCGTAAAAAGACGTTTCTGCGGTATTTGGGATAAAAGAAAAAACAGAATTTGAAATGTCACTATCAATAGATTTTAAAATTTTAGGAAATACATATTTTCCTAAATTTTTACGTTCCTTATAAATAGAAGCATCACTTCCTCTAGAAAAATAGATGCGCTCAAAAGAACAAGCTAAATTTTCTCTTGGTTCTAAAATTTTCTTAATTGAAGTTACTCCACTTTTTTTAATAATTAAAGCATGACCTCTTTCTAATTCTTGAACCTGATCAATTTTTACATTAAAAACGGTTTGTATTACTGGTCTTTCAGACGCAACGACAACAACTTCATCATCTTCATAAAAGTAAGTAGGTCTAATTCCGTTAGGATCTCTTAAAACAAAAGCATCTCCATGACCAACTAAACCAGCCATTGCATAACCTCCGTCCCAGTTTTTAGCAGATCTTTTTAATACTTTTTTAAGGCTTAAGTTTTCTTCTATATATGGTGAAGCATCTTTTTTATTAAATCCTTCTTTTTTAGCTTCTTGGTATAATTTAGAAACTTCATCTTCTAAAAAATGACCAATTTTTTCCATAACAGTTACAGTGTCTGTAAACTCTTTTGGATGCTGACCTAACTCAACCAATTCTTCTAATAATTGTTTAGAATTCGTCATGTTAAAGTTACCTGCAACAATTAGGTTTTTGTGTTTCCAGTTACTTTGGCGTAAAAAAGGATGTACACTTTCTATACTGTTTTTACCAAAAGTTCCATAACGAACGTGTCCTAAAAACAAGTTTCCTATGTATGGCATATTTTCTTCTTGCCAAGCAACATCATCTTTTTTATCAGGGTTTTGTTCTAAAACACTGTTTAAACGATCATTAATTTGAGCAAAAACATCTTGTATTGGAGTTGCTTTGTTAGATCGAACTCTACTAATATATCTAGTACCAGGTTCTACATTCAATTTTAAGCTGGCAAAACCTGCACCATCTTGACCACGATTGTGCTGTTTTTCCATTAATAAATACATTTTATTAATTCCGTAAAAAGCAGAGCCGTATTTGTCTTTATAAAACTGTAAAGGTTTCTTTAATCGAACAAGTGCAATTCCACATTCGTGTTTTATAGCATCACTCATTTTTGTTGTAGTTTTTTGTAGTTGTTGTGTTGTAGTTGTTGTAATAAAAAATCCGCAGTAAAAACTGCGGATTAAATTAAGATATTTTTATGTCAAATTGTGTTAATTCTTTAAAAGCTTGCAAACGCGTTTTAACTTCATCTGCTGTAAGCTCTTGCATACGTTCTGTACCAAACTTTTCTACACAGAAAGAGGCTAAGTTAGAACCATATATAATGGCATTCTTCATATTGTTAAATGAGATATCTTCTGTTTTTGCTAAAAATCCGCAAAAACCACCTGCAAATGTATCTCCTGCTCCTGTTGGATCAAAAACTTCTGCTAAAGGTAAAGCTGGTGCATAAAACATGTTTCCATCATTAAAAAGTAAAGCTCCATGTTCACCTTTTTTAATAACCACATATTTTGGTCCCATTTCATGAATCTTCTTCGCTGCATTTACTAAAGAATATTCTCCAGATAATTGACGCGCTTCTTCATCATTAATAGTAATTACATCTACTCTTTTTAAAACAGTATGTAAATCATCTAAAGCAATATCCATCCAAAAGTTCATAGTATCTAAAACTACTAATTTTGGTCTTTCTGCCATTTGATCTAAAACAGATGCTTGTGTTAAAGGATGTAAATTTCCTAACATTACAATACCTGCATCTTTAAAGTTTTCAGGAACTACTGGTGCAAATGTTTCTAAGACATTTAATTCTGTAATTAAAGTATCTCTCGAGTTCATATCATTATGATATTTACCACTCCAGAAAAAAGTTTTACCTTCTTTGTCAACTTCAATTCCATCAGTATTAATTCCTTTAGAATTCATCATTTCTAAATATGAAGCAGGAAAATCTCCTCCAACAACAGAAACAACACCTGTTTCTACTCCAAATTGACTTGCGGCTAAACCTACATAAGTTCCAGAACCACCAAGTATTTTATCTGTTTTTCCAAAAGGTGTTTCAATAGCATCAAATGCTACTGTACCAACTGCTAATAATTTGCTCATTTCTTAAATTTAATCAGTAATTTTGCACGATACATGCAAAAAGCTTTTTATAAAGCGCAAAAATAAGTTTAAAAAATGACTATCAAAGAAATACAAGAAGAAATTATTGACGAGTTTTCTATGTTTGATGATTGGATGGAACGTTATGAATACATTATAGAGTTAGGTAAATCTTTGCCAATTATTGAAGAGAAAAACAAGTTGGATGAGAATTTAATAAAAGGTTGCCAGTCTAAAGTTTGGTTGTTTTCTGAACTAGATAACGATATTATTAAATTTTCTGCGGATAGTGATGCGATTTTAACCAAAGGAATTGTGGCACTATTATTGCGCGTTTATTCAAATCAAAAACCAGGAGATATTTTAACAGCCAATACAGATTTTATTGATGAAATTGGTTTAAAAGAACATTTATCACCAACAAGAGCAAATGGATTAGTTTCCATGATTAAGTACATAAAAATGTATGCAATAGCACAACAAACTAAATTATAGAATTAAGATTTTAAAGATGACAGATAAAGAATTAGAAGAAATAGGAGACAAAATTGTAAATGTTTTAAAAACAATTTATGATCCAGAAATACCTGTAGATATTTACGAATTAGGTTTAATTTATGATGTTTTTGTTTCTGAGGATAACAATGCAAAAATATTAATGACCTTAACATCTCCAAATTGCCCAGTTGCAGAAAGTTTACCTATAGATATTGAAGAGAAAGTAAAATCATTGAAAGAAATTAATAGTTGTGAAGTAGAAATTACTTTCGATCCTACTTGGACACAAGACATGATGAGTGAAGAAGCAAAACTAGAATTAGGAATGCTTTAAAATAAGTTGACATTTAATGTCGATTCGAGTAATTTGGATTTTTCTTCGAAATTGTATCGAGTACAACATTGAAATTAGGAATAATATATGGCAGAAGAAATTATAAACAGAGTTACAAATAGTAAATTAAAAACTTTTGATTTAGAAGAAATCTATCCTGAAGGGAAAAGAGTTTTGTTTGATGTAAAAGATTGGTTGTTTCAAGAGTTAATTTTGAAAGAAACAGATTTTAGAGAATCTGTAAAAAACCATGATTGGTCTCAATATAAAAAAACATTTGTTGCAATTACCTGCTCTGTAGATGCTATTATTCCTTCTTGGGCTTTTATGTTAGTTGCTTCAGAATTAATTCCGTTTGCAAATAAGGTTGTTATTGGTGATAAAGAATTGTTAGAAACAGTTCTTTATCAAGAATTAATAAGCTTCTTAGATTTTAAAGAATTTGCAGATGCGCCAGTAATCATAAAAGGATGTGCAAATAAGCCGATACCTAATTCAGCCTATGCTTTTTTAATAGAAAAATTACAGCCAATAGCTAAATCCATTATGTTTGGAGAAGCTTGTTCAACAGTACCTTTATATAAATCAAAAAAATAATCCCTCATTATGAAAAGAATTTTTTTCATTTTTTTCATTCTTTTTACAACAATTCTAATCGGTCAAGAAAAGAAAAACAAAAAGAAGAAAGACAGCGTTCGTATTCCTGTATGGAAAATACATGGGCGTTTTGCGTTTGTATTTAATCAATCTTCATTTTCTAATTGGGCTTCTGGTGGAGAAAACACAATTGCAGGAAACTTTAATGTTAATTATGATTTTAACTATAAGAGAGATAATATTAACTGGGATAGTAGAGTAATTACAGGTTATGGTTTAAGTCATTTAAGTGAAAAAGGATATCGAAAAACGAATGACCGTTTTGAACTTAATACATTATTGGGTGTAAAAACTACTAAATATTGGTTCTTCTCTTTTATAGGGAATTTTAAAACTCAATATTCTAAAGGTTTCGACTACAAAAAAGATCCTAAAGTTCTAGTTTCGGACTTTTTCTCACCAGCTTATTTAACTTTTGGTCCAGGTATGTTATGGAAGAAGTCTGATAAGTTAAGTATTAATATTGCTCCTGCAACAGCAAGATATACTTTTGTAAATGATGTTTTTACTGGGAAATTTGGTGTTGAAGAAGGCGAAAATACGGCTTTCAGTTTAGGTTTTAACCTTTCTGGCTATTACAAGTTTGGTTTAATGACGAACATAGAAATGGAAAACGTATTAACTGCATATTCAGATTATTTAGCGAACGTTGGTAACATCGATTTAGATTATCAAACAAATATTCGTTTTAAAGTGAATAAGCATGTTAAAATGCACATGACTTTTCATACAATTATTGATGATAATGCTTCTAGTAGAATACAATTTAGACAATTATTTGGTCTTGGTGTAAACTATAGTTTTCATCAAAAAGTGACTTATTAAATTTTTTGTTGTCTAAATAGAAGAAAAGTGTACTTTCGCACGCTCAAAATAAAAAAATTAAAAAAAATGAAAAAATTATCAATCTTATTTTTATTGGTATGTTTTAGCTTTTCAGTGAATGCTCAAACTGCCGAAGAATTAAAAAAAGAACAAGCTCCTAAAAAAGCTGAAATTGCTAAATTAAACGGAGAAGTAAAAGCTTTACAAGCAAAAATAGATGCACTTCCAGGATGGAGAAAAGGTGCTTTTGGTACAATTGGTGGTAGTCTATCTGGTTTTAATAACTGGTATTCTAGAACTGCACCAACAGCTTCTGCAGGTAACATTGGTATTACTGTAAATGGTTTTGCAAACTTAATTGAAGATGACTTTTTCTGGAGAAATTCAGCAGCAATTAATTTAGGTTGGGTAAAATTAGATGAAAAAGGTGTTTCTGGAGATGAAGGTTTTGATACAGCTACAGATGTTTTTACAATTAGTTCTTTATATGGTAAAAGATTAAATAAAAAATGGGCAGTTTCTGCTTTAACAGAATACAGAACAACTATAATAGATAACTTTAATGATCCAGGTTATTTAGATTTTGGTGTTGGTATGACATGGACGCCAACAAACAATTTGGTTGTTGTAATGCACCCAGGAAACTACAATTTTGTTTTTAGTAATGGAGATACTGTTTTTGCATCTTCTTTAGGAGCAAAAATTGTTGCAGATTACACAAAAAAATATGGTAAATTAAGTGTAAAATCTAACTTATCTGTTTTTCAAAGTTATAAAACTTCTGATTTATCTAACTGGACTTGGACAAACTCTTTTGGTTACAAAATCTGGAAAGGAATTGGTTTAGGATTAGAAGTTGGTTTGCGTAAAAACAAACAAGAAGCTGCATATTCTCAAGGTGTAACTTTAGCAAACGGAGACAATAAATTGCAATCTTACTATTTATTAGGTATGAGCTATGCTTTTTAATTAGAACAATAATATATTTACGAAACCTCAAGAAGTAATTCTTGAGGTTTTTTATTTTACTTACTTTTACATTCTAAACTTTTATTGATGACATTATTAATAATTTTCGCAACTATTTCTATTTTCTTTTCATTCTTGTGTTCTATACTAGAGGCAGTATTGTTAAGTATTACACCAACTTTTATCAATTTAAAAAAGAAGGAAGGGCATCATTTTGCTACTGAATTAGAAGTCTTAAAGAAGGATGTAGACAAACCTTTAATAGCAATCTTAACAATTAATACAATTGCGCATACTGTTGGTGCAATTTTGGTAGGTGTACAAGCAAAAGTAGCATATGCAGAAATGTATGGAACTTCTGTAAAAACTATTTTTGGAATTAGAATAACAGAAGATGTTATGGTAGGTGTTGTTTCTACAATAATGACTATTTTAATATTAGTAGCATCAGAAATTATCCCTAAAACCATTGGAGCAACGTATTGGAAACAGTTAGCTAATTTTACTTCTAAAGCTTTAAAGGTGATGATTTTTCCATTAAAATGGACAGGTTTTTTATGGATATTACAATTAACAACAAAATTAATTGGGGGTAAAGGTCATGGAAGTATTCTAAGTAGAGAAGGGTTTTTGGTGATGACAGAAATGGCTGAAAAAGATGGCGTTTTTCAAGAAAGTGAAAGTAAAGTTATTAGAAATTTATTAGGCTTTAAAGAGATTAAGGTAAATGATGTGATGACACCTAGATCTGTTTTAGAAATTGCTGATGAAAGCCAAACAATTGAATCTTTTTATAACGAACATAAAAATTTGCGTTTTTCTAGAATTCCTGTTTTCTCAGAAAATATTGATGAAATTACTGGGTATTTTCTAAAAGATAATTTATTAGAAGCAATGATTAATGGAAAAGGAAATGAACCTTTATCTTCTATCAAAAGAAATATTATAGTAACAACTAGAGATTTATCTATCCCTAATTTGTTTGATGAATTAATTAAAGAAAAAGAACATATTGCTTTAGTAGTTGATGAATATGGTTCTGTAAGCGGACTCGTTTCTCAAGAAGATGTAATAGAAACTTTACTAGGTTTAGAAATTATGGATGAAAGCGATTCGGTTGCAGATTTGCAAGCTCATGCCAGAAAATCTTGGGAGAATCGTGCTAAAAGAATGGGGATTATTGAGGATGAGAAGGAGTAGTAACTTTTCCTTATTCAATATTGTAACAGTATTATAAAAACTTAAAATCCATTAATAATTTAATTATTAATGGATTTTTAAGTTTATGACTATAGTAGGTTTCAATTGTTGCGTTTACTCTTCCTCTTTATATTCATTATATAAGAAGTCGTTATAAGGAAAACGTTGAATATGAATTTTCTTTATTGCTTCGTATGTTTTTTCTTTAAAGTCTTCTAAATTATCTTTGTTTAAAGCAGAAATAAAGATAGATTCTACTTCATAATCATTCATCCAAGTTTTTTCCCAGTCTTGTAAAGTAAAATGCTCTTTTCCTCTTTCAGTAACAATATCATCTTCATCAATTGTTTCATGAGAATACGCATCAATCTTATTAAAAACCATTAAAGTAGGTTTGTCTGCACACTTTATATCAGCTAAAACAGAGTTTACAGAAGCAATATGATCTTCAAAATTAGGATGAGAAATATCTACAACATGTAATAATAAATCTGCTTCACGAACTTCATCTAAAGTAGATTTAAATGATTCTACCAATTGTGTAGGTAACTTTCTAATAAAACCAACAGTGTCTGTTAATAAAAAAGGAAGGTTCTTAATAACCACTTTTCTAACGGTAGTGTCTAAGGTTGCAAATAATTTATTTTCTGCAAAAACATCACTCTTACTAATTACGTTCATCAATGTAGATTTACCAACATTGGTATAACCAACTAAAGCAACTCTAACCATTTTCCCACGGTTTTTACGTTGCACAGCCATTTGTTTATCAATGGTTAGTAATCTCTTTTTTAGAACGGTAATTTTATCACGAATAATACGTCTATCTGTTTCAATTTCTGTTTCTCCAGGTCCACGCATTCCAATACCACCTTTTTGTTTGTCAAGGTGCGTCCAAAGTCTTGTTAAACGAGGTAATAAATATTGACACTGTGCCAATTCTACTTGCGTTTTTGCAGAACTTGTTTGTGCTCTTTGTGCAAAAATATCTAGAATAAGATTGGTTCTGTCTAAGATTTTACAATCTAAAACTTTTTCAATATTACGTATTTGTGCAGGAGATAATTCATCATCAAAAATGGCAGTACCAATATGATTAGATTCAATATAATCTCTAACTTCTTCTAACTTACCAACACCTAAAAAAGTTTTTGGATTTGGTTTTTCCATCTTTTGTACAAAACGTTTTACGGCAACTCCACCTGCAGTTAACGTTAAAAATTCTAATTCATCTAAATACTCAGTAGATTGAATTTCGTCTTGTTTCTGGGATATAATACCGATTAAAACGGCTTTTTCGGATATAACTTCGCGTTCGTCTATCATAGATTGCAAAAATACAAAGATTAGATTTGTAAAAGCATAAAAAAATCCTCAATAAAAATTAAGGATTTTAATAATTAATTCAAATTGATTTTCCTTCTTTTCTTATAGTTCTTGTTTTAATAAGTTCTTTAATTTAGTATTCATTTTAATCACAACAAAACTAGAAATTCTGACAACTAGAAGTGTGAATATTGTATTAACAAAAGGTGTTTTGTATGTTATTAAATTAACTTAAGTTTACGTTTAACAAAAACATTTATACATGCTATCATTTTTTTCATCATCAAAAAAGCGTAAAGATATTTTTACTGTAGGTTTCTATAACGTAGAAAATTTATTTGATACGGTAGATGATCCTAAAACGTTTGATGATGATTTTACTTCCGAAGGAAAAAAGAAATGGGGAAATAAACGCTATAGAGATAAAGTTAAAAAATTAGGTTCTGTAATTTCTCAATTAGGAAATGAGCAATCTCGTCATGCACCTGCAATTGTTGGTTTGGTTGAGGTAGAAAATGCGAAGGTTGTAAACGATTTAGCAAATTCTAAATATTTAAGAAAACATCATTACGATTTTGTGCATTATGATTCTCCTGATGATAGAGGAATTGATGTTGCGCTTCTATACAACAAGCAATTATTCGAATTATTAGGTTCAGAACACTTCCCACTGTATTTAGAAGATGAAGAAGGTAAGAGAGACTACACGCGTGATGTTTTAGTTGTTTATGGAAATTTAAACGGAGAGTTGGTTCATGTTTTGGTAAATCATTGGCCATCTAGAAGAGAAGGAACAGAAGAGTCTGAATACAAACGAGTAGAAGCGGCAAAATTAGCAAGAACGATTGTTGAGGTAATTCAAGAGAAACATTACGATGCAAAAATTCTAATTATGGGCGATTTTAATGACGACCCAACAAGTACAAGTATTAAAGATCATTTAATGACTGAAGATTTCTATAATCCTATGGAAAGCTTATTAGATAGAGATGCAATTGGTACTTTAACTTATAATAGTAAATGGAATTTATTTGATCAGATTATTATTACAAAAAATTTCACAACCGAAAAACCAGAAAAGCATACTTTTAAACATGCCGAAGTTTTTAATAAAGAATGGTTAAAAATATTTAAGGGAAAATTAAAAGGAAGTCCGTTTAGAACTTATATTGGTCCTTGGTATCAAGGAGGGTTTTCAGACCATTTTCCTGTGTATTTATTTTTGAAAAAGGAAAAATAAGATGTTCTCTGAAAAAGAGTTAGAAAAACAAAATTCAAAAATTAAAAGAACTCTTTTTGTAGTTTTTGTACCTATTTTAATATTTATTTCTGTAATATTTGTTTACAGGAATAACTCATTTAGTTACATTAAAGAAGAATATTTTAGTAGTAGAAATAAGGAGTTTAATGGTATAGTTGTTTCTAAATATCAAGATGGAGATAATTTTAGAGCTACAAGATATCTCATTTTGGATATTAACCATCAAGAATTTGTTGATAAAGAATTATATCAAAAAATAAGTATTGGAGATTCAATAATAAAAAGAAAAGGAAGCGACTCAATTTTATTTAAATTGAAAAACGGAAAAAAGATAGTGAAGGATTACAATTCTCGTTTAAGAAAAAAGTATCAAGAGTTACTAAAAAATAAAAATTAATCTTTTCCTTGACCCTTAAAAGCATTTCTCAATTTTTCATCGTTTAAAATATACTTCTTGTATTTTCCATCTCTGTATCTGTAGTAAATAAAGAAAGGCATAAATAAAAACGAAAAATAAAATACGCCTAAACCCATTACAATTTGTGCTTTTTCGTGATCTGTATTTACTAAATACAATCCAGTAATCATCCAAACTAAAAAGATGACAAACATTATTTTTAACGTTAACTTCATATTGCAAAATTACAAAAGTTATATCTTTAAATTCTAATTTTCATCAAAATGAAATCAATTTCATTATTTTTGATTGGTTTGTTACTCATTTCATGCAATCCATTTAAAAAAGAACTTAATATGAATACAAAAATTGTTGTTGCTCATAGAGGTGCTTCTGGTTATTTACCAGAACATACTATAGAAGCTAAAGCGATGGCACATGCTATGAATCCTCATTTTATTGAACAAGATTTAGTGTTGAGTAAAGATGATGTACCTGTTGTTATTCATGATATTTATTTGGATGATGTAACTGATGTTGCTATAAAGTTTCCTGATAGAAAAAGAAAAGACAATCGTTTTTATGTAATTGATTTTTTGTTTGATGAATTACTTACGCTAAAAGTTACAGAACGTTTTAATCCCGAAACTGGCGAGCAATTCTATCCAAATCGTTTTCCGAAAGGAAAGGGGAATTTTAAACTCCATTCTTTTAAAGATGAAATTGAACTGATACAAGGTTTAAATGCATCAACTCAAAAGAATATTGGAATCTATCCTGAAATTAAAGAACCTGAATTCCATAAAAAAGAAGGAAAAGATTTAACGGGAATTGTTTTAAAAACCTTGGCTGATTATGGCTACAAAACAAAAAAAGACAATTGTATTTTACAATGTTTTGATGCTACAGAATTAGAAAGAATCAGAAAAGATTTAAAGTCTAAATTATTTTTGGTTCAGTTGATAGAATTCCCAGAAGAAGCAAAACAATTAGCGCATTTTGCAAGTTATGCTGATGGAGTAGGACCTTGGTATAAACAGATTTTAGACAAAAAAGTAGATGGAAAATGGCATTTTACTTCTTTAGTTGTTGATGCTCATAAATTGGGTTTAAAAGTGCATCCTTATACATTTAGAGCAGATGCTTTAGATGAGTTTGCTTCTTTTAAAGAAATGATGCAAACACTTTTAATAAAAGCAAATGTAGATGGTGCTTTTACAGATTTCCCTGATTTGGTTGTTGATTTTTTAAGGAATCAATAACAGTTTAAATTTGCGATGTCATTTCGAAATGAGCTTTTTTGAGCGATTGAGAAATCTCTATAATTGAAGCTTTTCTTAATTAAGAAGATTCTTCTTCGTTTCTTGTTCGAATGACAAAAAGTTAGCAAACAAGTTTAGCCCTGATTGAACGGTTTGTTTGAGCTCTTTTTTATTCCTTTTTAGGATAAAAAAAGCGAGTAGTGAAAGCAGGAAATAGCTTCAAAAAAAATTATACACCTAATATTTGAGGCGAAAATTGTAAAAAGACTAATAGTACTATTATACTTATTGAAATAATTAAAGGTTTCCAAATTTCCTTTTTTCTGTGCTGTAAATGTTTTCCTAAATTTCTATTCCAATAATATTCTGTTAGAACAGCGTATCCAATGATGTTGAATAATAAAGTTATAAAAAACATTTTAGGAAGGTAATTTAAAAGTATAACCGTAAAAATGGAGTAGGCGATACCAAAAACAAGTACTTCAACTCGTGCTTTGGGTTTGTTCATTGCCTTTAAATTACTCATAAGTAAAACGACACCAAAAATAGTGCTAAATAGAATGGAGAAACCTTGTATTGCTTTTTTTGAATACAAAATGGGCAGGACTAATTCTTCAAAAGGACTTTCGTTATTTTCTAAATCTTCTTTAGGAACTGATGTTTCTGCTATTTCACTGTTTACTTGTGTTTCTAAATAAGAAATATCTGTTTTTTCAATTAAGTTTCGGTTTTCTAATTCCCAAATTACAGCTTGTACAGCTTCATCTGTATAGTCACTTTTATTTTCAAAAATTTGCTCTAACTCTGTGTTAGATTTTGTACTCATTTTTTTAGTAAAACTATTCGTCCTCATTTCTTTCTATCCTTTTATGCAGTAACCTCAATCAATTTATTTCTATAAGCAGTCAATAATTTAGATTTTGAGATAAAACCAATATATTTTCCTTCTTTAACAACAGGTAAATTCCAAGCGCCACTTTCTTTAAATTTCTTCATAATATCGGTCATTTTATCTTTACCTATTATAATTACTTCTGGTGGATTTTGCATTATATCTCTTGCAAAAACAGTTTTATACAAACTTCGATCGAACATTATTGGTCTTAAATCGTCTAGTAAAATAATACCAATAAGTTTATCATCTTTTTCTCTAATTACAGGAAAAATATTTCTGTTAGATTTTACAACTGCATGTTTAATCATTTCTTCTAAATTCATTTCAGAATAAACAGAGACAAAGTTGTTTTCTATAACGGTATTAATATCCATTAGCGTTAATACGGCGTGGTCTTTATTATGTGTTATTAATTCTCCCTTTCTACCTAATTGCATTGCATAAACAGAATAAGGATGTGCGTATTTTGCAATAGAATATGAAATTGTAGCTGTTAACATAAGTGGAATGAAAAGATCGTAACCACCCGTAAGTTCTGCAATTAAAAATATTGCGGTTAATGGAGCGTGTAAAACTCCTGCCATTAAACCTGCCATTCCTACCAGAGTAAAATTACTTTCAGAAACATTAGAAATTCCTGTTGTATTAATTATTTTGGCAACGCAATTCCCCATTACACTTCCCATAAATAGTGTTGGTGCAAAAATACCACCAACTCCTCCTGCTCCAAAAGTAAAAGCACTTGCTATAATTTTAAAGATAACTAAGCCAAATAATAATAAAATTACAACCCATACATTTGTTAAATCTAAATGCATAAAATTGTTTTCTAATGCTTTTATATGATTTCCTGCAAGAAGGTTATTAATTACTTCAAAACCCTCACCATACAAAGGCGGAATAAAATAAATAAGAATACCTAAACCAATTCCACCAACTAAAAGGCGTTTTACTGGAGAAGCTATTTTGTCAAAAAATTTCTGAATTCTTTCATACGTTTCTGTAAAATAAATTGAAACTCCACCACCGATAATTCCTAGGACTATAAAAAATGGGACATCAGCGATCACAAAGGCATCTTCAATTTTAAATGACAACAAAACATCAGAACCAAAAAAGAAACGAGAGGTAATAATTGCTGATAAAGATGCTAGAAGTAAAGGTAACATCGAAGCCATTGTTAGGTCTAAACTAAAAACTTCAATTGCAAAAATAATAGCTGCAATTGGTGCTTTAAAGATTGATGAAAGTGCGCCTGCAGCAGCACAACCAATTAATAAATTTCTTGATGTTTGATTTAAATGAAGCCATCTAGCAATATTAGAGCTAATTGCTGCGCCTGTTGCAACTGTAGGTCCCTCAAGTCCAACAGAACCACCAAAACCAACAGTAATAGGAGCTGTTAAAATAGAACCAATCATTTGGTAACGTTTCATGATTCCTTTTCTTTTTGAAATAGCAAAAAGTGTTGAAGGAATACCATGACTCACTTTATTTCTAATAATGTATTTTATAATAAAATAGACAATTGTTAAACCTATAATTGGAAATAAAAAGTAAAAAGCAGTATGATAATAGCGTATTAAATTACCTTCTAAAAGGTGTTGGAAAAAGTGCGTTAAGTTTTTTAGAATTACGGCTCCAAAACCTGCCAGAAATCCTACTAAAATACTTAATATATATATAAACTGTCTTTCAGAAATATGTTTATATCTCCAAATCAATATTCTTCTAAATATGCTTTTTGTTGTTGGCACTTGTTTAATTTTTTGTCAAAATATCGGTTCCTAAATAACCATTGTCTTTATTGTAATACCAAGCTCTAATTTTTGGCATTTTTACTTCATTGATAGTTTCTAAACCAGATAGTAAAATATACTCACCACTATCTTTTGCTTCTTTAAAGAACTGATAGACTTCCATAGCATAGGTTTCTGGATTAAAATAAAAGTACCAAATATCTTTACCAACTTCTTTATTGTAAGTTGCTTTTAAAACTAAATATTCTTTTCCTTTAAATTTTTTTCTTTCTACTTTTTGATGAATAACTGTTCCCTCATCTTTCAATTTCATTGGTAAACCATACAAATAAGTATAATAATTTTTATACATTTTTGCACGCTCGCAATTCAAACTAAACTTCTTTTTAATTTCTTCTGATGGATTTTCATTTCCATTAAGAGAACTATTACAAACACCTTTGTCAACTGTATATTTTGTAACTATTGTATCTTTAATTGCTTCTACAGAAAAGTACTCTTTAGGTAAATTAATACTGATTGTACTCTTTCTACTAGCTCTTTTAGGGATTTCCATAGTTACAAAAAGTTCACCATTAAAAGTGTCCCAATTTCCATTTGGATCGTGAAATTGAATTGCTTTTTCTAATAATTGATCTCCTGTAATTTCTTGCGAAAAGGAAGTGATTGAAATAAAAAGGAGTAATAGTGTTGTTAGTTTTTTCATAACTTAAAAGTAATAAATTTTCTATAACTCAGTTTTTTGAATTCCAGTAACAGTAATTCCGTGTTTTGTTAATGTCTCCACTTTACTCGGATTATTAGTCAACATTTTTACAGATTTCACTTTTAATGCCTTTAAAATTTCTGCGGCAACTGTAAAATCTCTTGCATCTTTACTAAAACCTACTTTTTCATAAGCTTCTGCTTGTGGTACACCTTTTTTCTTATGCTCTATACTTTTAATTAAAGCAAAATGACCATTTCCTTTACCTTCTTGTTCTAACCAAATAACAATTCCTTTTCCTGCTTTCTGAATCAGCTGTTGAGAAATTTCCATTTGTTCTCTACAATCACATTCTATACTATTAAAATGATGCGCAAAAATACAAGACGAATGTATTCTACATAATATATTTTCTTCACCTTCAATATTACCCATTACCAAAGCATGAGATTCCTTTTGTCCGTTATAAAATAACGTTTCTTTGAACTCTCCAAACTTTGTTTTAATAGAAGTCTCTGCTAATTTTACGATCATTTTTTTGTATTAAAAAATCCCGCAAAAGCGGGATTTTAAATTTTATTCTTGAATATCTAATTTCAAACTTAATTCTTTTAATTGATCGTCATCGATAAATGCTGGAGCGTCAATCATTACATCTCGTCCAGAATTATTTTTAGGGAATGCAATAAAGTCTCTAATAGTTTCTTGTCCGCCTAAAATAGCAACCAATCTATCCAAACCAAAAGCCAAACCACCATGAGGAGGCGCACCATATTCAAAAGCATCCATTAAGAAACCAAATTGTGCTTTTGCATCTTCATCAGAAAAACCTAAATGTTTCAACATTGTAGCTTGCATTTGTTTATCGTGAATACGAATAGAACCACCACCAATTTCATTACCGTTTAAAACCAAATCATACGCATTTGCTTTTACTGCTCCAGGATCTGTGTCTAACAATTCCATTTGACCAGGTTTAGGAGAAGTAAATGGGTGATGCATTGCATGATAATGCCCAGTTTCTTCATCTAACTCTAATAAAGGGAAATCAATTACCCAAAGAGGAGCAAAAACTTTAGGATCTCTCAAGCCTAAACGTTCTGCTAATTCCATACGTAAAGCAGATAATTGTACTCTTACTTTATTTGTTTCTCCAGATAAAACACACACTAAATCACCAGGTTTTGCACCAGTAACTTCAGCCCATTTAGCTAAATCTTCTTGGTCGTAGAATTTATCTACAGAAGATTTAAAAGATCCATCTTCGTTTACACGAGCATAAATCATTCCTAAAGCACCAACTTGAGGGCGTTTTACCCATTTAATAATATTGTCTATTTCTTTTCTTGTGTAAGAATTTCCTCCAGGAACTGCGATACCAACAACTAATTCTGCGCTATTAAAAACACCAAAATCTTTATGTTGAGTAACTGCATTTAACTCACCGAATTCCATTCCGAAACGAATATCTGGCTTGTCATTTCCGTACAATTTCATTGCATCGTCATATAACATTCTAGGGAATTTCTCCACTTCAACATTATTTACTTCTTTTAGTAAGTGACGCGTTAATCCTTCAAAAATATTTAAAATATCTTCTTGCTCAACAAATGCCATTTCACAGTCAATCTGTGTAAATTCTGGTTGTCTGTCTGCACGTAAATCTTCATCTCTAAAACATTTTACAATCTGAAAATATTTATCCATTCCACCAACCATCAAAAGTTGTTTAAATGTTTGAGGAGATTGAGGTAAAGCATAAAACTGACCTTCATTCATTCTACTAGGCACCACAAAATCTCTTGCGCCTTCTGGTGTAGATTTAATTAAATAAGGAGTTTCAACTTCGATAAATTCCTGATCAGACAAGTATTTTCTAACTTCCATCGAAACTTTATGACGGAAAATTAAACTGTCCTTTACTGGATTTCTTCTAATATCTAAATATCTGTATTTCATTCTGATGTCTTCTCCACCATCAGTTTTATCTTCAATTGTAAAAGGCGGTGTAATAGATGCGTTTAAGATTTCTAACTTAGAAACCAACACCTCAATAGCTCCTGTTGCCATTTTAGAATTCTTAGATTCTCTGTCAATTACAGTTCCTGTTACTTGTATTACAAACTCTCTTCCTAAAGATTTTGCTTTTTCCATCATTTCTTTTGGCGTACGATCTTCATCAAAAATTAACTGCGTAATTCCATATCTGTCTCGTAAATCGACCCAAACCATAAAACCTTTATCACGCGATTTTTGTACCCAACCTGCTAAGGTAACTTCTGTATTTACATGAGATGCTCTTAACTCTCCACAAGAATGACTTCTATACATTTCTTTTCTTTTAATGAGGTGCAAAATTAAACATTTTCTATTTAATATGGGGTTTTTGGGCGTTCATTTCTTCTCAGAAATGCCCCGCTTTTCGCACTCGCTTTTTTTATTCCGAAAAAGAATAAAAAAGAGCTCAAACAAATGCTTCAATCGGTAACGCAAAATCCGTTCAATTCTTTGTAAATTTGCTTTATGAGTGTAATTAATATTCAAGAGAAATTTAAACTGTTTTCAGATCATTGGTCGCCTAAAAAAATTGGCGAATTAAATGGACAACAAATCTTGTTAGCAAAGCTAAAAGGTGAGTTTGTTTTTCATAAACATGACAATGAAGACGAGCTTTTTATGGTCATAAAAGGTTCTTTAGATATTGAATTACGCGATAAAACAGTTACTTTAAACGAAGGTGAATTTTATGTTGTACCAAAAGGAGTAGAACATAAACCAATTGCAAAAGAAGAAGTTCATGTTTTATTATTCGAACCACTTTCAATTAAACATACAGGAGATATTATTGCAGATATAACTGTAGAAACTTACGAAGCTATTTAATTATGAGTAAATTATTTTTAGTACCAACACCAATAGGTAATCTAGAAGACATGACTTTTAGAGCGATTAGAATTCTAAAAGAAGTCGATTTTATTTTAGCAGAAGACACGCGTACAAGTGGAAAACTCTTAAAACATTTTGAGATTGAAACGCAAATGCACAGTCACCACATGCATAACGAACATAAATCTGTAAAAGGTATTGTGCAAAGAATACAAAACGGAGAAACATGTGCATTAATTTCTGATGCTGGAACTCCTGCAATTTCAGATCCTGGTTTTTTACTAACGAGAGCGTGTGTAGAAAATAATATTGAAGTAGATTGTTTACCTGGAGCAACAGCTTTTGTACCTGCTTTGGTAAACTCTGGTTTGCCAAACGATAAGTTTGTTTTTGAAGGTTTTTTACCTGTTAAAAAAGGAAGACAAACTCGTTTTCTTTTATTAGCAGAAGAAAAAAGAACGATGATTATTTATGAATCTCCACATAAATTGATAAAAACACTTGGGCATTTTGTAGAATATTTTGGAGCAGACAGACAAGTTTCTGTGTCTAGAGAATTAACAAAAATGTTTGAAGAAACGATTAGAGGAACTGCAACTGAAGTTTTAGCACATTATACTGCAAAACCACCAAAAGGTGAAATTGTGGTGATTGTTGAAGGGAAGAAGTAAGTTAATATATAAGCTATGAAAATAAATATAAGAACAACTAATCATATTGATTTTCCTGAAGAATTTAAAGAGCCTAATTTTTATATTGATAATGTCGATAATAAATTTATAGAGGTTCTTGAAGATAATACTATTAGTACTGAACTAGAAATAAGTAATATAAATTTTTTTGTTGGAGAAAATAATTCTGGAAAAAGTAGGTTTTTAAGAGGTTTATTAAAATTAAATTATCCTTTCGAAAATTTAATCCAAGGTGTTTTTTTTCCTGATTTAATAAGCGAAATTTCAGAAACTGAAGAAAGATTAAATGAAAGCCTAGTTCCAAAAAATGTTTTATCAGAAGTTATTCATATAACAGATGATTTAATATCCAATTTCAATAGTGATGATAATGAAAAGATTGATTATTATTTGAAAGAGTTACACAAATTAGGTCGACATATTTATGAGAATGAAGATAAGATGAAAATCTTAAAAACCTATATTGAACAAATTGAAACTTTACAAAACGAGTTGGTTTTTACAAAAAAAAATAAAATCAACAATAAAATATATATTCCTATTCTAAGAAGTCTTTTGAGTGGGAATCATTTAGGTACTGACAGTTTTATAAATACTGTCAAAACCTTATATTTTAAAAATAAAACAAGTTTTGAAATTCATTCAGGATTAAGAATGTGGAGTAAAATTGATGAAATCCAAAGTTCTGATAAAATAAGGGATTTAGAGAAATTTCAAGATTTTTTAAGTAATTACTTCTTTAATAAAAAAAGAGTACAAATATTAGCTGATAGAAAAACTAAAGTCATAAAAATTGCTACTAATAATAGTGAATTTGAAAAAATAAATGATTTAGGAGATGGTATTCAAGCTTTAATAATACTCTTATACCCAATTTTTACTGCTGATATAAATGATTGTTTTTATATAGAAGAACCCGAGATAAATTTACATCCAGCATTCCAAAAAATTTTTATTCAAACTCTTTTAAATGATGAGTTTCTAAAAGCTAAAAAATTAAAATATTTTTTTACTACTCATTCTAACCATTTATTAGATTTAACTTTATTAGATGATGATGTTTCTATCTTTCAATTCCAAAAAATAGAAGAAAATAAACATTTAATAAAAACCAGTGTTAAGCCAAATAAAGAGATTTTAGATTTATTAGGAGTTACAACTTCATCAGTGTTCTTATCTAATAGTTCAGTTTGGGTTGAAGGGCCAACTGATAGAAAATATTTATCAAAATTTTTAAAACTATATTCAGAAGGTAATAAAGATGTAAAGTATTTAAAAGAAGATATTGATTTTGCCTTTTTTGAATATGGGGGTAATTTAATTGAGCATTATCTTTTTGATGAAAAAGAAGAGTTTGATGAAGAGGAAGTCAGAAATAAAATAAATTCCTTCGCTTTATCAAATAAAATTTTTCTTATAGCTGATAATGATAATGCTGAAAAAGGTTCAAAAAAAGATTTAAGAAGAATAGCTTTAAAAGCGTTATCTGATAAAAATGACAATTTTACATATCAAAATACAGAGTTAAAAGAGATTGAAAATTTACTTCCTAAAAAAATTATTCAAGATTTTATTTCAGAAATTTTAAAAACAGAAGAAAGTATAGAAAAAGCTAAGAATATAGTTTTTGAAAGAAATGATTATAATGAAATAGGACTTGGTAAATTCTACTTTGATTTATTTTTAAATCATAAAATTCCTAAAAAAGATTTTCGTGCTTTCAATGCTGAATCTGGAACTTTAAAAAACGATTATAAAATAAAATTAGCGAGTTTCGTTGTTGATTCAGAATATACTTATTCAGATTTAATTGAGGGCAATAATGAGCTAAAAGACATAATTGAAAACTTATATAAATTTATTATAAAAAAATGATCATCCAAGAATTCAAAACCAAGTTAAAATCAAATCCAACATCAATTAATTTTGCAGATACGATGCAAGTAATTGAGGATAACTACAATTTTACTCCAACTACTTTTACAAACGGAGAAATCACAAATAATGCAGGCGAAAACTCAGGTTCTTGTAAATTATTTGCATTTGCACAACATCAAAAATTAAGAAAAGAAGAAACGTTATTTTGTTTTGGTGAACATTATAAGAATGTTTTAGAAGATGAAAATGGAGATTCTCATCAAAATATTAGAAACTTTATGAATTCTGGTTTCGAAGGTTTGTCTTTTGAAGGTGAAGCTTTAGAATTGAAAAGTTAGAATGTCATTTCGATATGAGCTTTTTTAGCGATTGAGAAATCTATTTTGATATTCTTTCTTATTTTTAGTTAACGATGACAAACAAAGACTAATTTTAGAGAATGCAAAAGTTATTTTCAGAAATAAAACAATGTACAATTTGCGTTTCTCATTTAGATTTGGGCACAAATCCTGTTGTCACTGGTCATAAAAATTCTAAAATTGTAATTATTGGTCAAGCTCCAGGAACAAAGGTTCATAAATCTGGAATTCCTTGGGATGATGCAAGTGGAAAACAATTAAGAAAATGGCTCAATGTTTCTGATGAGGTTTTTTACGATGTAGAAAAATTTGCAATTATACCAATGGGTTTTTGTTATCCTGGTAAAGGTAAAAGTGGAGACAAACCGCCCAGAAAAGAATGTGCTCCTCAATGGCATCAACAATTATTTGAGTTAATGCCAAATCTAGAAATGATTATTTTAATAGGTATGTATGCACAAAATTACTATTTAAAAGACAAAGCCAAAAGAACACTTACAGAGACTGTAGATAATTATCCAGCTTATCTTCCAAAATATTTTACACTTCCTCATCCATCACCAAGAAATCGTTTTTGGTTGACTAAAAACCCTTGGTTTGAGAAAAATGTAATTCCTGAATTACAAAAAAGAGTAGCTAAAATTATTCGATAAAATTAGATTGAGAGTATCATTTTTCGATTTTCAATTTTTTGATACATCGTGTTAAAAAATTTGTTTCTAACAACTGCAGCGTTACCAGAAAGGTTGTTGGAAAACTCTAGTTGTGTTTTTAAATGTCGTTCTATTTGATCTGTGGTGCTTTTATCTGTTACTTTAAAATAAGTTAAATTTGTAAATGGCACAAATACAATATTCTCTAAATCAGTTTGTATAAGTACTGTATTTAATAATGAAATTATATTATTATGATATAATTGAAATCCATTTCCGCTCTCATTTCTTTTTTCCTTTTTAGCTTCTTTTTTTATTACTTTCAAGGAAACCATTAGACCATCTGCAATAGATAAAGCTTCTTCTTTTGTAGTAAGTCCAACCTCAAGAAAGTATTGAATTTGATTTAAAACATTATCGATTGTAGTATCATTCCATATCTCAACAAGAGCTACTTTATTATATTGATGTATAAAAGTATTGTATTTATTTAATGTTTCTTCTGATGGATTAAATTCTGAAAATGGAATCTTTTTTAATTTTGAACTTTTACTAAGTGTATTTATTAAAACATAGATTCTAAACAATGAGAATGAGCCTTTATCAGCATGGTAAAGAGGGTAATCTTTAGCGCAATTTATTATTCGTCCTCCATTAGATTCTAAAATATTTTGAATTGCTTTTTCTGATTCATCAAAAAAGGTATGCAAAAAATTATCTGAAATTATGTGATGTGATTTTTCTACAACAATTTTTTCAGTATTATTTTTCGCTTCAGCAAATAAACTGTTTATGTCTATATTGTAATGATTACTAAGTTTTAACGTCTCCGCTAAATTTAATAAAGCTTTTCCGTTAATACGTCTATATGCAGCATCATAACTTATATCTAAAACATCAGAAATTTCATCTATAAAAGAAACATTCTTTGGGAGTTTTAATTTTATATAGTTAAATAATTTTTCTTCTTCTTTTTTCATGGAGCCCTTTTTATCTTCAAAATTCACAAAAACGAATTATTGTTTTTGTGAAAATCGCAAGTGTCAAAAGCATTTGTTTTACTACTTTTGATAACTAAATTTGAAGAGGTTGGGGGACCTTAATAATTTTTAGTCTTCTCGGTTTACTGAGAGGACTTTTATTTTTTTAAAAATAACCTTTTTTTTTAGTTAAAAAATCAAATTATTTACTTTTTTTAATACTTTGAGCCATCGTGTTTCCCTACTTCAAAACCATGCTTGCCTAAAAACTGATTTCCGCTATCAATTGCATCTTCTTCTAAGGTTGTTCCCATAGAATCATTCCAACGATTTAAATATCCAAAGAGAGAGATTACTCCTAACATTTCTACAATTTCACCTTCATCCCAATATTTATATAATGCTGTTTTAATTTTTGCATCAACAGCATTTGGAACCATAGAAGCAGCTAAAGAAAAATCTAAAGCAGCTCTTTCAGCGTCAGAAAAAGCAGCGTGTGTTTTATATTCCCAAATATTATCTAATTGCTCTTGTTCTGCTCCATAACGTTCTGCAGCTCTAATTGCATGTGCTTGACAATATCTACAACCTGTTGCGTTACTAGAAACCCAAGCAATCATTCTTTTTAAAGCAGATGTTACTTTACCTTCATTTGCCATTACAGCTTTATTCAGGTTGATAAATGCCTTAGAAATTGCGGGTCTGCGTTGCATTGTTAATACTGAGTTGGGGCAAAACCCTAAAGTTTCATTAAAGAATTCAGCTAATTCTTTTGTTTCTAAATCGTGTTCTGCTGATAAAGGTGTTACTAATGCCATATTTTTATTTTCTTATTAAACCAATACTTCCTGTTTTTTCTATTTTTCGACCATTTACATCACTTAAAATTACTCTAAACCAATACGTGTTTGATGGTAGTATTTTACCTTGATATCTTCCATCCCAACCTTGAGAAGAGGATTCCATTTGATACAATAAAACCCCAAATCTGTTGTAAATAGAAATTTCTGCAATTGTAAATGAGTCACTATTAAATCCATTAATTTTCCAAACATCATTTTCTCCATCTCCATTTGGTGTAAAATATTTTGGAAATGCTAATATCGAAAATTTATAAGTAGTTATACCACAATTATTTTTGTCGTTAACAAATAAAGTATGCATTCCTGCTGATATTTTTTCAAAAAAACCAGCATCTTTATAGATACCAAATTCATCATCCAACGAAAATTCATACTCACCAATTCCTAAATTATCATTAATTACCTGGATCGAATTGTTATCAGAATCTTCAACTAATAGTACATCGTCGTTTGTAATAGTTGCTATATTGGAATTGCTAACAATAATTTGTTTTTCTACAGATTCACAACCTGCTAAAGATATTGCTTTTACAGTGTAATTTCCAGAACTAGTCGCATTATTTGTTGCTAAACTACCAGATATAATTACATTTTCTTTTTTCCAAACGTAACTATAGTTATCTAAGGAGTTTGTTGTTTCTAGTGTAACAGAACCAGTATCTGTACACAAAAAATAAGCATCTTTAACTAAATCAAATTCAGGAACTGTACTATTAACTTCTGCAATAACTTCTACTCTAGAAGAAGAAATACAATTATCAATGTTCGCTTCAATATAATATGTAGTTGTAGTAGTTATTGGTAGTGTTTGATACGTATTTCCTGTAAAAAGTGGAGTTGTACTTGTTAAAGAATCATACCAGTTTATTTTTCCTGCTGATGAGGTTGCGCTTAAAGTTGCACTTCCAGAGCAAATTAAGTCTTCAGTAATACTAGTAATCGTTGGTTTCTGATTCACAACAACTTCTATAGCTGTTCTGTCTAAACTAATGCACCCATTTACAGAAGTGGAAGCATAATATGTTTTTGATGAATTTAATATTGGAGTTGTAAAACTATTACCAGAAGGAAATAATTGAGTGCCTCCAACCATAGCGTCAAACCACAAAATAGTTCCTTCACTTGCAGTTGCACTAATTGTTGCAATTCCAGATTCGCAAATTGTTGCAGATGTTGTTGCTGTTATTTGAGGAATATAAATACTTGTACTTGCGGCAATTTTTAATGGTAGGTCAGTCGTTGTTCCATATTCTACAACATAACCTTTTGCTATATATAAATCTGTTCCCCCTTCATTAGGTAAATCATTCCAGGCTCCACGATTTCCTATTGAAGGGTCTGTAATATGTGCATAATGTTCTCCATCAGGATTATTTCCTTTAAAATCATTAGGTTCGTTATTATTCCAATTTGCATAATTTGGAGTAGAACCGTTAACTTGTCCGTTCCAAAAAACTGTACCAGTTTCAGGGCCAGTTACCCATTTCCAAACTCCCTCAGTTTCTTCGTCACTTCCACCAATCCAGCCAGCGCCAGAAGCTTGTTCACCTGCAAAATTAGCTTCTTCTTCACTAGTTAATGTGGCTAAATATCCTTGTCTTCCATAATACGTTTTACCTTCTGCTGCTATTTTTGCGTCTGCCCAAGTGATACTAGGAGAAGAAATAAATTGATAAAAATGATCAGTTACTGGTAAATAATTAGCATTATCAATAGTTAAAGAAAAAGTTTTTTTGGTTGTAATATTGTTAGATGTTGTAGAGAAAACAATCGATTTTACAGCATTCTCTATATCAGTAAGAAGAATTTCTGTACCACTAATAGAGGAAGTCAAAGAAAGTTTTCCTTGAATGTTATTCCATTGAGAATTAATAGTAGGGTAACTTCCTGTCAATTCCAAACGATCAAAATTTACTTGATAACCTGATGAAATTTGAATAAAAAAGGAATCAACTGTAGTGTCATCTCCATCAGTAATAGAAAAATTGGTAACTATATTTATAGGGTTTCCTATACAAAACGCTTGATTTCCTTCAGCAATAACAACAGGAGGCTCATCTACTTGTCCGAAGAAAAAGGAGGTTGCCATGAAAAAGAAAAGGGAAATAAATGTTTTTTTTAGTTTAAGAGATTTATTCATTTTAATCATTAACTTCTATGTGTTTTCTTACTTTTGTATAAAAGCACAATTTACTATTTCAATTTTAATAACACTATAACAAAAAGATCAAATATGGCTACAAATCTTGTAACAACTACCTGGAAAGAAAATATGCAGTTCGAATCTGACAATCCTAGTGGGATTTCTCTAACAATGGATGCAGGAGAAGAAAGTGGAGGAGAAGGAAAAGGTTACAGACCAAAAGCATTAATGTTATCGTCTTTAGCAGGTTGTTCTGGTTTAGATGTAGTTTCTTTATTGAAGAAAATGCATGCTGAGGTTGCAGAATTTAGAATTGACGTTACTGCAGAATTAACAGATGAGCATCCTAAGTTTTACAACAAAGTAAAAGTTGACTATCATTTTTCTGATAGCGAATTACAACCAAAAAAAATACAAAAAGCAGTTAATTTATCTGTCACAAAATACTGTGGTGTGATGGAAATGTTTCGTCAATTTGCTGAGGTTGAAATTGAAATTTTCTTACACGAATTATAGAATTCAATTTATTCATTCACATTTTGTATCTTATGTTCAAAAAATAAATTGCTATGAGATGGACGATAAAACCACATCCAGAAAAAGAAAAAGTAGAAAAATTAGCGAAAGAACTTCAGGTTGATAAAACAATAGCTCAGGTTCTTTGTCAAAGAGGAGTTGAAACATTTGATGACGCAAAGAATTATTTTCGTCCGAGTTTAGACGAGATTCATGATCCGTTTTTAATGAAAGATATGAATCTTGCTGTTGCTAGAATTGAAACTGCAATTGCTAACAACGAAAATATTTTAGTTTTTGGTGATTATGATGTAGATGGTACCACTGCTGTTTCTCTTGTTTCTTCGTATTTAAAAACGATTCACCCAAATATTGCAACTTATATTCCTGATAGATATGCTGAAGGTTATGGTGTTTCTTATATGGGAATCGATTTTGCGCATGACAATGATTTCTCATTAATTATTGCGCTAGATTGTGGAATTAAAGCAATTGAAAAGGTTGCTTATGCAACAGAAAAGAATGTCGATTTTATTATTTGCGATCACCACAAACCAGGACCAGAAATTCCAAAAGCAGTTGCTGTTTTAAATGCAAAACAAGAAGATTGTAAGTATCCTTTTGATGAACTTTGTGGTTGTGGTGTTGGTTTTAAACTGATTCAAGCTTTAGGTGTTTCAAGAAATCAAACTATTGAAGATTTTGTTCCGTATTTAGATTTGGTGGCGACTGCAATTGCTGCGGATATTGTACCAATGAATGGCGAAAACAGAACACTTGCTTATTATGGTTTGCAGGTAATTAACGAAAGTCCAAGAAACGGAATAAAAGCAATTATTCATCAAACTAAAAAATCTGAATTAACCATTACCGATGTTGTTTTTACAATTGCACCAAGAATAAATGCTGCAGGAAGAATGAAACACGGAAATTATGCTGTGGAATTGTTAACCGAAATGGATTTTGATTCGGCTATAGAATTTGCTGCTGCTATAGAAATTTTTAATGCAGATAGAAAAGATTTAGATAAGAAAATTACAGACCAAGCTTTAATTCAAATTATTGATAATGAAGAAGAACACGATTATTCTTCTGTTGTTTATCAAGAAGATTGGCACAAAGGTGTTATTGGTATTGTTGCTTCTCGTTTAATAGAAAAATATTACAGACCAACCTTAGTTTTTACTAAAAGTGGCGATAAATTAGCTGCTTCTGCTCGTTCCGTAAAAGGTTTTGATGTCTATAATGCTTTGCACGAATGTGAAGAATTTATAGAGCAATTTGGTGGACATAAATATGCGGCAGGTTTAACTTTGTTGCCAGAAAACTATGAGAACTTTAAAAAGAAGTTCGAAGAAGTTGTAGAAAGAACCATTGATAAAGAATTACTAATTCCAGAAATTTCTATAGATGCAGAAATAGATTTATCAGAAATTACACCTAAGTTTTTTAGAATTATTCAATTAATGGCGCCTTTTGGACCAATGAATATGAGACCTACTTTTAAATCTACTTGTGTTAGAGATAATGGCTATGGAAAACAAGTTGGTGCAGATAAAACGCATTTAAAATTAAATGTTTTTCAGGGTGATAATAAAAGAACCTTTAACTCAATCGGTTTTGGTTTGGGTGATAAAATGGAATTTGTTAAAAATGATTTTGATATTGTTTATGGTTTAGACGAAAATGAATGGAATGGTAGAAAAACGATACAATTGTTGTTGAAGGATTTGAAGTAAAAACTATGAAATACTTTACTACTATTATATTGTTGTTAATTGTTTTTTCAATCTTAATATTTTTTGAAACTACAATTGCATTTTTTTTTAATATTTTAATCATCCCTTTTTTTTATTTAACGCTGTTTTATTGGGAATATTCAATTTTTGATAAAATAGTTGAATCAGATTTTAAAATTAGATCTTATAAAAAATCGCTTAATAATTTTAAATTGATTTATGGAGTTTGTTGGTTACTATTTGTTTTTTTAGGAAGTAATACAATGAAAATCAAGATTCTATTTTTTATTTTATTCGGGGCTTTTTTTGTTGTTAATTTAATGATGTCTTTTCTTTATAAGAAGAGAAAACCTTTTACCGTATTTATAAAGAATAGTGAACTAATAGCAATAGTTGATAGATGGACGCAAAAAAGAGATATTGTAGGTTTAAATCAAATACAATTTGATCGAATTAATAAAAAAATCAAATTCAGTTTTGATGAAGGATATCAAATTTCAATTCAAACAAAAGATTACCAAAAAGAAGATATTGATGAATTACTTAGGATTATAATTGAAAAATCTAAACACCCAATTTTTATTCCTAATAATTATAAAGCAGAAAAACTCATTAAAGAGAGTTAAACGATTCTTATTATTGCTTTTTAATAAGCGTCATTGCGAGGTACGAAGCAATCTGTTTATAATTAAGAGATTGCCACAGTTTACAAAAAAGTAAACTTCGCAATGACAAAATAAAAAGATATAGCCATTCGACTTCGCTCAGGATAAATTCCAAGCAGGAAATAGCTTCAAAATATTCTCTTTTAATTAAAATTTGTTTCATAAAAAACCCACTCCTAAATTAGAAGTGGGAAAATTGCTATGAAAAAGAATGATAAGAAAGTATCTTATCATATTTCTTTAGACGCTTGTTTTTACAAAAACTTGCACTTTATTATAAAATATTTTAAATTAATTTTCCATAGAGAGTAAAACCATTCTTAATTCCATAAAAGAGAAGGATTTATCTACTTTTTCTTTTAACTCTGTTAAGCTTTTAAATTTTGTATCCTCGATAGCATTAATCAACTTTTTGTAACGTTTAATGTCTATTAATTCTAAAATATCTACATCTCCAGAAGGAATAAAACTCGCCAAATGACTTTCTATTGTACCCGGAGTTAAACTTCTTTCTTTGGCAACTTCTTTTACAGAAAGCCCAGATTTAAACAACTCTAAAGAAATTTGTTTGGTTGGTTTCTTGTCTTCTTTCTTTTGCTCGTTAAATTGATTAATTCCGTTTGCTTTGCAATATGTATTAATTACCTCTAAGATTTGTTCACCATATTTAGCAACTCTGGTTTTTCCCATTCCAACAGTATTTAGCAGGTCTTTTTCTGTTCTTGGCAACGAGTCGCACATCGCATAGAGAGTTTCTTGTGTAAAAATCTGAAAAGCAGGTATACTTTGTTCTATTCTAATTTCATCACGTAATTCACGTAATTTTATAGCTAAAATAGGGTCGCGTTTAGAGGCTACTGTTTTCTTTTTGGTAGGTGCAGTTTTTTGTAAAACGGCTTTTGCTCTTACCTGTAAATATTCTTCTACTTTAAAACCATTTGTCATTTTTTGGAGTGCAAAAAGTTTCTCCATTAATTTTTCCTGTATAGAGTCAAACTGTTTTGAAAAATCTTTTTTTACTGTTTTGTTATCCGTAGAAAATGAAATTGCATTTAAAGGTTTTAAGATATTTCCTTTTGTTTGTGTTACAAAATAATCGACTGCTTTTGTAAATCGTTCTTGAATAGAAGAACTACTTTCTGGTAAAATATTGTCTTCAGAAATTTGTGCTAACTGATTTTTAAATCCGTTAGAAACTTTCATTAAAGCAACAACTCCGTCATCTTTTATAGTTTGTAGATGATCTATAACATCGCCTTTTATACTTGTTTGATTCTTGTAAAAAATATCAATCATTCTCGATATTGGATACAAAAATGGCTGATAATCTAACAGTTCAGAAATTAGATTCAACTGAAAATGTTTCTCAGATTCGTTTAAGATACTTTCATCAGGATGATTTTCTTCGACACTTTCGTTAAAAACACTTACTGTTTTGTCATTTATAATTGCACTACTTGTAATTGGCGTTTTTAAAACCAAACCTTCTAAAGAAGTACATCTACTTAAAGCAACATACGTTTGTCCGTGTGCAAAAGACGCTTCTGCATCTATAATTGCTCTTTCAAACGTTAAACCTTGGCTTTTATGAATAGTAATTGCCCAAGCCAATCGCAAAGGAATCTGAGAAAAAGCACCTATCAAATCTTCTTTGATTTCTTTAGTTTCGTCGTTAATTGAGTAATTAATATTAGACCAAGTTTCTTGTTCTGTAACAATTTCGTCAATTTCACCTGCACATTGAACAGTAACACTTTGTTGTGAAATGTCTGTTATAATTCCTATTTTCCCGTTGTAATATCTTTTATCAGAAGAAGAATCATTTTTAATAAACATTACTTGTGCACCAATTTTTAACTCTAATTTAGCTGCATTTGGATATGAGTTTTCATTAAACTTACCAGAAATTTCAGCATTAAAAAAACGACTTTTATTTGTAATTTTATTAAGTTCTGAATTGTTAATTAAATTGGCTCTATTATTATGCGTTGTTAATGTAATGTAACCATCATCTTTAGTAGGAGAGAAGCTAGGCGCATAACGACTATTTAATATTTTAGCAGATTTTTCTGATAAATTATCATTTCGGATTTCATTTAGAATGGTAATAAAATCTTCGTTTTTCTGACGATAAATATGTTTCAATTCTATAGAAACTACATTTGCTTCTTGATATGCTTTAGAACTGAAAAAATAAACGGTATTGTAATGTTGTTGTAATAAACTCCATTCGTTTGGTCTAACAACCGGTGCTAATTGTTGTAAATCTCCAATCATTAAAATTTGAGCGCCACCAAAAACTTTATTTCGGTTTTTATAACGACGCATAACTTGATCTATTCCGTCTAATAAATCTGCACGAACCATTGAGATTTCATCAATAATTATTAAATCTAACGATTTTATAATATCAATCTTCGTCTTATTAAACTTACGTTGTGCATTTGTCGTATTTGCAATTTGGTTGGGTAAAATAGGACCAAAGGGCATTTGAAAAAAAGAATGAATAGTAACTCCTTTTGCGTTAATTGCAGCAACACCTGTTGGTGCTACAATAACCATTCTCTTTAAAGATTCTCTTTTAATTTGATGTAAAAAAGTAGTTTTTCCTGTACCTGCTTTTCCTGTGACAAAAATATTTCTATCTGTCTTGTCAATAAATTGTAGGGCAAGTTCTAATTCAGGATTTTTTGACATTTTTACTTTTTTGAGCAAGGTAAATTAATTAAACATTATTTGATAAAGTTACTATGGTTTTAATAACGTAAAATTATTTTTTTTCTGCGTATTTGTATTTCTCAAATTTCCTTGGCAATTCATTTGTTATGGTTAACTTATTAGAAGTTAGGTTCGGTTTAATTTTAATAACTTTTGTGTTTTCATCAATTTCAACTGTATGTGTACTTCTCATATTAACAACATCAATATGTAATGCTTTAAATTCGTATTCTCCTTTTTTAAGATTAACAATCACATATTCTCTGCCTCTTATTTGTCCTAATGCTTTTTTATTAATCCAAATATTTAATCTGGCAGTATTATCCATTTTATGTAATATGTCTGCTCCATTATAAATTAGAATTGTTCCATTTCCTAATTTATCAAGGTCAACATTTTCTAAATCAGTTTTTATAAAAGTATATTCAGAAATTATAGGTTTTAAAGCGCAAGAAGAAATTAATAAAACGATAGATAATAGAAGTAAGAATTTATATTTTTTCATAGCAGAATTATTAATTTGTTTTTTTTTATGCAATATACTTAATCAAAAATTATTTCATAAAAATAATCCCAATCAAAAAGTTCAAAAAATTTAAAAAGCAATAAAGCCAACTAACAAGTCTAGCCCTGATTGAAACGGCATCCTTTTTATGCTGAACTCGTTTCAGTATCTCTTGTAAACAAAGAGAGTACTTATAAATAGGAACAGATGCTGAAATAAATTCAGTAATAAAAAGATATAGTGGAAAGCAGGAAATAGCTACAAACAAAAAAAATCCCAAGCAAAAAGCTCAGGATTTATATATTTATCTGGAAACATTGTTACCTACATTTCTAATGCTTTTGTTGGGTTATTATCCATCAATAATTCCATTGGGTTTTCTAAAGCTTCTTTAACAGCAACTAAGAAACCAACAGATTCTCTACCATCTACAATTCTGTGATCGTAAGACAAAGCAACATACATAATTGGCTGAATTACAACTTCACCATTTACTGCCATTGGTCTGTTTACAATGTTGTGCATTCCTAAAATTCCACTTTGAGGAGGGTTTAAAATAGGCGTAGACAACATAGAACCAAATACACCACCATTTGTGATTGTAAATGTTCCACCAGTCATTTCATCAATAGTAATTTGACCATCTCTAGCTCTAATTGCTAAACGTTTTACTTCCGATTCTACACCTCTAAAAGATAAATCTTCTGCATTTCTAATTACAGGAACCATTAAACCTTTTGGTCCAGAAACTGCAATAGAAATATCTTGAAAGTCGTTCTTGATTTGGAAATCTCCATCAATCATAGAATTTACATCAGGATATAATTTTAAAGCTCTAACAACTGCTAAAGTAAAGAAAGACATAAATCCTAAACCAACTCCGTGTTTCGCTTTAAAATCTTCTTTAAAGTCTTTACGTAAATCAAAAATTGGTTGCATGTTTACTTCGTTAAAAGTAGTTAACATTGCCGTTTCGCTTTTTACAGCTACTAAACGTTCTGCAACTTTTCTACGTAACATAGACATTTTCTTGCGAGATGTTCCTCTAGAACCATTTGCAGGTTGAGTTCCCATAGAAGGTACAGCTTTTACTGCATCGTCTTTAGTAATTCTACCGTCTTTTCCTGTACCTTTAATAGAAGAACCATCCATTCCTTTTTCTGCTAATACTTTTTTAGCTGCAGGAGAAGCTGTTCCGGTTGCGTAAGTTGCTGCTTTTGGAGCCGCTTTTACTTCAACTTTCTTTTCTTCTTTTGGAGCTTCTGTAGTTGCAGCAGCACCTTCTGGTTTTGCAGCGCTAGTATCAATTAAACAAACAACTGCACCAACTGCAACTGCATCGCCTTCTTCTGCTTTTAACGTAATAATTCCAGCTTCTTCAGCAGGCAATTCTAACGTTGCTTTATCAGAATCTACTTCTGCAATAGGTTGATCTTTTTCAACATAATCTCCATCTTCAACTAACCACGTTGCAATTTCTACTTCTGTAATCGATTCTCCCGGAGAAGGAACTTTCATTTCTAAAATCATCAGTTCTTGTTTTGCTTTTTGCTGAACTTATTTCAGCTTTTAATTTAATTTCTCTTTTATTCTTTTGGGCGTTTTAACAGGCTTTCCGCTATATCTTTTTGCAAAAAAAAGCAAAAAGGTTAAAGCTACTTCAAAGTAGCTGAACGGTGGAAATCCTTAACGCAACTTAATCATTGTTAAAAACGCTATCGATAACTTCTTTATGACGTTTTTTAAATCGTGTGCTAGAACCTGCAGCAGGAACGGCATAATATCTACGAGAACGCACATTTAACTTTACCAATTCAAAACGTTCTAACATAAAACTCCAAGCTCCCATATTTCTAGGTTCTTCTTGTGCCCAAATGTATTCTGTAACATTAGGATATCTATCTATAACTTTCTGAATTTTCTCTAAATGTAAAGGGAATAATTGCTCAATTCTAACCAAAGCAATATCATCTCTTTCTAAGTTTTCTCTTTCTTCTAGTAAATCATAATAGAATTTACCCATACAGAAAACTAATTTCTTTACATTTTTAGGGTTTAGTGTATCGTCTATAACTTCCTGGAATTCTCCACCAGCTAAATCTTCAATTGTATTTACCGCTTTCGGATGACGTAATAAGCTCTTAGGAGTAAATACAATTAATGGTTTTCTATAGTTACGTTTCATTTGTCTACGCAACAAATGATAGAAGTTTGCAGGTGTTGTACAGTTTGCAACAGTCATGTTGTCTATTGCACATAATTGTAAATAACGTTCTATTCTTGCAGATGAATGTTCAGATCCTTGTCCTTCATAACCATGAGGTAATAAGACTACAATTCCGTTTTGCATTTTCCATTTGTCTTCTGCAGCAGAAATGTATTGGTCAAACATTATTTGAGCACCGTTAGAAAAATCTCCAAACTGTGCTTCCCAAATAGTTAAAGTATCAGGGTTTGCCATAGCATAACCATAATCGAAACCAAGAACACCATATTCAGACAATAACGAATTGTAAATCGTCATTTGTCCTTTATTATTAGGGTTTGTATTTAATAAATTTATTCTTTCTTCTGTAAGTTCGTCACGTAAAATAGCATGTCTGTGAGAAAAAGTTCCTCTTTCTACATCTTGGCCAGAAATACGAATATTATAGCCTTCTTCCATTAAAGAGCCATAAGCAAGATTTTCTGCCATTCCCCAATCTAATTGATTGGTTTCAAAAGCCATTTTTTTTCTTCCATTTAAAATTCGTTCAGCTTTACGAACAAATTTTACGTTTTCTGGAACTGTAGAAACAACTTTTGCAATATTTTTTAATTTCTCAACATCATATTTTGTATCATCATCAAGTAGCATTGCATCTAATTTCTGACGATCATATTTTTTCCAAGTAGATTGCATAAACTCTCTAACTTTAGATGTTTTTACTTTCTTTGCTTCATCAAATTCTTTTTCAAGCATTTGTTTAAACTCATTCGTAATTCCAGCTAAGTAAGAAGAATCAATAGAACCTTCTTTAATTAATTGTTCTGCATAAATATCTTTCGGATTTTGATGCTTAGAAATTGCTTTGTATAATTTTGGTTGGGTAAAACGAGGTTCATCACCTTCATTATGGCCATATTTTCTATATCCTAATAAATCAATAAAGACATCAGATTGAAATCGCATTCTAAATTCTAACGCGATTTCCATTGCATGACAAACAGCTTCAGTGTCATCTGCATTTACATGTAAAACAGGAGATAAAGTTACTTTACCAACATCTGTACAATATGTACTTGAACGTGCATCTAAATAGTTTGTTGTAAAACCAATTTGGTTATTTACAACAATATGAATTGTTCCACCAGTCTTATAACCATTTAATTTGGCCATTTGAACAATTTCGTAAGCAATTCCTTGACCAGCTATTGCTGCATCTCCATGAATAATTATTGGTAATATTTTACTAGAATCACCATTGTATTTTCTGTCTATTTTTGCTCTTGTAATTCCTTCTGCTACAGACGCAACAGTTTCTAAGTGTGATGGATTCGGAACCAAATTCATTTTGATTTCATTACCATCTCTAAAGGTCTTACTTAATGTTAAACCTAAATGATACTTTACATCTCCATCTATATTTTGGTCTTCAAAATCTTTTCCTTCAAACTCACTAAATAAGTCTCTTACAGGTTTTTTAAATATATTTACTAATGTATTTAAACGTCCCCTATGAGCCATTCCTAAAACACATTCTTTTACACCAAACTTTTCAGCAGCATCTCTTAGTATAACACTAATTCCCGGAATTAAAGCTTCACCACCTTCTAAAGAAAAACGTTTTTGACCAACATATTTTGTTTGTAGAAAGCTTTCAAACGTTACTGCTTGATTTAGTTTTCCTAAAATATATTTCTTAGCTTCACCAGTATATTTTGGGTGATTGTCATTTTTATTAATACGATCTTGCCACCACTTTAATTTCTCTGGGTTACGCATGTACATGTATTCTACACCAATAGAATCACAGTAAATACTTTGTAAGTTTGAAATAATTGTAGAAAGCTTCGATTTACCTATTCCTAAAACTTCACCGGCAGAAAATTCGCTATTTAAATCGCTTTGAGACAAACCAAAATTTTCGATATCTAAATTAGGCTCATACTGTCTTCTTTCTCTTACAGGATTTGTCTTAGTAAATAAATGACCACGTGTTCTGTACCCATTAATTAAATCTACAACTAAAAATTCTTTACGAACTTCTTGAGGGATTTCTACCTCTGAATCATCGTCTTTTAAAGAGTAATTTTCATTTGCTAAATCATACCCTTGAAAGAAGCTTCTCCAACTTGGTTCAACTGCATCTGGGTTTACCAAATATTTATCATATAAGTCAGCAATAAAGCCTGTGTGCGCTGCGTTTAAAAACGAAAATTTATCCATATTATAGTTTCTGCTTTTTTATAAGCTATCAAAGTGAACAAAAATACGATATTTGTCATAAATACTTATTTTTTTTTACTAATAATTAAGTATTTATTTTTTTTTATTTTTTTCAAAATTGTTTGTTAGAATCAAAAAAAGATATATATTTGCATCCGCTAATCACAATATGTGAAGCAAACTCCTTCTTAGCTCAGTTGGTTAGAGCATCTGACTGTTAATCAGAGGGTCCTAGGTTCGAGTCCTAGAGAGGGAGCAAAAAAAGTCTTATCTTAATTGATAAGACTTTTTTTATGTTTTATTTTTTTGTAATCTTAAAGAATTTTGTTAAAAATTGAATAATGTATTATATGATATAAAACATGTTTATTTATCCTTTTTTATCTTTTCGGATTAATTGATATATAGCTAAATCATTATTCTTTCTTTAAATTAGAAATAGTGGAATGTTTTTTTAGTTCCTATTTCTGTTTATTAGTAATTATTGCTATGTATTCTTCCTGTAATTATTTTTATTTATACACTTTTAATTAATGTTGCATTCATTCTTTAAAAATATTTGTTAAACCCATAAAAAGGTATATATTTGCACTCGCTAATCACAGTATATGTGAAGCAAACTCCTTCTTAGCTCAGTTGGTTAGAGCATCTGACTGTTAATCAGAGGGTCCTAGGTTCGAGTCCTAGAGAGGGAGCAAAAAAAGTCTTATCTTAATTGATAAGACTTTTTTTATACAATAATTTCTGTAAAATTGTTTAAAGTTTCACCTTAATCAATTAATATTCAGTCAACAATCCTTCCTTATTTTTTTCTAACTTAGGTAACAAGAATTTTTAATTCTATCATTTTATTTTTGAATTGATATAAAAACGTACATTTTTATTTTTAGGCATAAAAAAACCTCTTTGTAATGTAAATTACAAAGAGGTTTCAAAAAATTTATATTTGTTTATTTTTAAATACCTAATGCTTGACCACCACCAATTTGGATAGTTTCTGCAGTAATAAATGCAGCATCTTTACTAGCTAAGAAAGATACAACACCAGCTACATCTTCTGGTTTACCTAATCTACCTAACATAATACTGTTAGCCCAAGAAGCGAACACTTCTGGTTTCGTAGATTTAATTTGAGCATGAAAAGGAGTGTCAATTGTACCTGGAGATACAGCATTTACTCTAATTCCATATTCTGCTAAATCTTTAGCTAATGCTCTTGTAATTGCATGAACACCTGCTTTAGAAGTACCATAAATACCAGCTCCTGGTCCACCTGCATTCCAAGCAGCGTTAGAAGTATAGTTTATAATTGATGCATTTTCACTTTTCTTAAGCAAAGGAATTGCAGCTCTTGATGCAAAAAATACTGAATCAAGGTTTAAAGCCATTACGAACCTGTAAAACTCAGTTGTCATTTCTTCAAAACGAGATCTACCACCTAATCCACCAGCGTTGTTTACTAATACGTCAATTTGACCATATTTTTCTCCAATTGCTTTAATGTTTTTAGTAACGGCATCATCACTAGTAACGTCAAATCCAAAGTACTCAGCTTCAATTCCTTCAGCAGTTAATTCTTCTACTCTTTTAGCCCCATCTGCATCTTCTATTCCGTTTAAAACTACGGCATATCCATCTTTACCTAATCTTTTAGCTACTTGGAAACCAATTCCTCCAGTAGCACCTGTAATTACAGCTACTTTTTTACTCATTTTTATTTGATTTTAATATAATTAATTCGTTAATATTTAGTTTTTTGCTTTTAAAGCTTCAATTTTTGGAATCAATATCCATACACTTGCTAATACTATAAATGCAAGACTTGCTCCAATTATAAATGCAGGTGCATAATTACCTCCGGTTGTTAACATTGGAACTAGAGCGACTAAACCAGCTCCGGTTAGTTTAGCTGCTGTACCTGCAAAACCAGAAAGTGTACCAACGGTTTTCTTACCATATAAATCACTTGGTATCGTTTGTACATTTCCAATTGCAGTTTGAAATCCAAAAAGAACTGCAGCCATTATTAAAACTGCTGCAAGAGGAGAACCAGGATCAGATAAAGCTAATAATGCAGGAAGCATAATAAGACACCCAAGAGTTATTACCATTTTTCGAGTCTTGTTTACATTCCATCCCTTTTTTAATCTGTTTTGAGCTAATAATCCGCCGAAAAAAGCACCTAACATAGCACCTAAATAAGGTACCCATCCATATATACCGATAGCCTTAACATCCATTCCATATACTTCTGAAAGATATATTGGAATCCAAAAAACAAATAACCACCATATTGGGTCTATTGCAGCTGAGGCAATAATAACACCCCAACTTTGTTTACGTGAAAGTAACTCTTTCACTGGAGGATTGTATTCCGTTGAATTTTCATTATCTTCTTCTTCTTCCTGTCCTGAAAGTATGTATTTTTTTTCAATATCAGTTAACCAAGGATGACTTTTTGGTGGAGCTTTTACTATCATTAACCAAGGAATTAACCATAACAACCCAATTAAACCTATTATAACAAATATCATTTGCCAACTAAAATATATTGTTAAAAAAGCAATAGTTGGTATTGCTATTATACCTCCAATTGCGGCACCAGAATTAAATAAACCTTGTGCAAAAGCTCTCTCGGTTGCTGGAAACCATTCTGCGTTTCCTTTTGCGGCTCCTGGCCAGTTCCCTGCTTCAGATACACCTAATAATGATCTGAAAATAGCGAAACTTAAGACTCCACTTGCTAAAGCATGAAGTGCTGTGGATATAGACCAAAAACCTATCGATAAAACAAATCCAATTCGTGTTCCAAGTTTATCAAATATTTTCCCAAAAATTGATTGACCAAAAGCATATGAAAACATAAATACAACAGAAATTAGAGCATATATCTCTTTTCTTTCTGTCATTGTTTTATCAGGGTATAAATCTTCTGATATACTAGGCCATAATACAACAAGAGCTTGTCTATCAATATAATTAATTACAGTTGCTAGAGCTATCAAGGCAATAACCCACCATCTTAATCCTTTTACTTTCATATTAATTGGTTTTTATAAGTTTAATGTTAATTATATAATTGTTACTTTTTTGATTATTAGATTTAAATTAATTATCTAATTTTTAGATCTAGATACTATTATACGGTATTCCTAAAGATATCAATATTCTACTTGGTTTGTAAAAAAATATTTTTTGGACACATAATTGGTTTACCAAATTGGTTTACCAAAGATATGTTTTTTTCTGAAATAAAAAGGTAGTTTGTTTATTATTTCATAAAACGCTCTATAATAGATTAAATAGCACTATTTAATCTCTAGTTTTATATAATATTGTTAAATGTAAGATGTGGAAATACACCAACTTTTTATAGTTCGATGAGATTATTTATGAAATCGATGATTGATTTAAATAAATACATATTAATAGGAATAAGAGTTCCTAATCTTGCTTTTTAATTTTCTAAAAAGCGTTTTAATTTGCTGTATTTATTAAATGGATCCATAAAATATGCAACCTCGTTTTGATAAAGTTACTTTATGGGGTATTTAATTTGATATAAAAAAAGTGGTTTTAAATATTATAGCAATAACTGTAGAGCTCTTTAAAATGCTCTTTCATTTTTTGTTTTGCTAATTTGGGGTTTCTTTCTTTAATTGCATCGAAGATAGCTTGATGATCTGTTATTCCTCTTTTAGTTAAACCTGCATCACAAACATGGTGCTTCTGAAAATTAGTGATTATTTCTGGGGTAATAATTAGCATGAAATTATTCATTGTACTATTACCACTTGCTTTTGCTATTGCTAAATGAAAAAGTAAATCCTCTTGTATTGCATCTTCTCCATTATCTACTTTATCTTTATAGGCTGAGAGAGCTTCTTGCATTATAACTATATCTTCATCAGTTCTTCTTGTTGCAGCTAAACTAGCTGTCTTTAATTCTAATAAAATTCTTGTTTCTACTAAAGACTTAAAATCAGGGTCATCTAATCTTAAAATATCTTTAATCATACCATTCAGTGCAATAACACCAATGTTTGCAACAAAAGTTCCACTCTGTGGAATAGATTTTAATAGACCGTAAAATTCTAATCTTTGAATTGCTTCTCTAACATTACTTCTAGATACTTCAAACTTTTCAGAAAGCATTCTTTCTGAAGGAAGCTTATCTCCGGGTTCTAGATTCTTCAAATTTATTAGATCTTTAATTTTAGAAATAATATTTTTTTGAATACTAGAATTATCAGATTTTGTAAGTACCTCTATTTTCATTGTTTATAATGTTATTTAATCAACTGCGAATATAAAAATTTATTTAATAATTATGCACACATTATTAATAATGTAATCTAAATTAATAATGTGTGCAATATATTTTTCCTTTTATTAAGGAGGTATATGTATTATCTCAATCAGTTAAAAATGGTAAAAAGAACATTACTAAAATTTATACCTGTGAGTTTTTATTTTTTTTAATAAAAATGAACAGACCATTTATTTCTCTAACTTCATGAAATAATCAAAGATTTCTGGAACATTTCCACTCCCCATATCAGCACTTACTGCTGCTTTAAGGTTTGTAGAAGTAGCTTCGGCAATTAGAGAAGTTGTACCAAGATCATTCATCATTTGTACAAAATATCCTAGATCTTTGTTTGCATTCGCGATAGAGAAACCTAAATCACTTACGTTGTCTACAGCATAATGTTTACAGAACTTCATAAACGGAGAGTTCGAAGGACCAGAAGACATAATATCAAATAACTGCTGAGTATCTACACCTGCTAATTTTGCTGCAGCAAAAGCTTGCGACATAGCAACTACAGTAGTCATCCCCATAAAGTTATTGATAAGCTTCGTTGTATGACCAGCACCAAGAGCACCAAGATAAAATACATTTTCACCTTGCTCATCAAGAACTGGTTTTACTTTTTCGAAAGTAGCTTTATTACCTGCTGCCATAATATTAAGCAGTCCATCTTTTGCGTGGGCTGGTGTACGTCCTAATGGAGCATCAATCATACCAGCACCTTTTTCTGCAAGTGCTTTACCTATTTTTATAGTAGAAGCAGGGATAGAAGTTCCGAAATCAATTAAAACAGCACCTTCTTTAATTCCTTCAAGGATACCATTTTCACCATAAACAATCTTTTCAACAACAGCAGAAGTTGTAAGACAGAACATAATAATATCACTCTTTGCAGCTAATTCTTTTGGAGAGCTAGCTTCAGTAGCATTACCACGTGCTATTACTTTTGCAACTTCATCTTTATTAAGATCCATTACTGTTAGCTCAAAACCTCTTTTTTGAAGATTTTCAACCATGTTACCACCCATAAGGCCAAGTCCGATAAATCCGATAGTAGGTTTTTTCATATTTAAAATATTTTATTTAATGTTATAAGAATAGCACACATTACTAAAACTACATTGCTTTATCAATGTGTGCATTCAATTTTTATATTGGTTTTTTTTATATTAAAATCCTGGAGTTTCAATTGAAATATCATCAACAAATACTTCATTACTACTATTAAATGTAGATCCACTATTTTTTGCATAAAAGATTGCTTCAGTTGTAGAGGCTTTAAATGTAAAAGAATACTCTTTAAATGAATTTCCGTTTTCAGTAGCATTTGCTACTAATTTACCAAGGTTACCGCTTTCTAAAGTTAATTCATCCTCTATATTATTATCCATAATATATACTGATAGTTCTGAAGTACCTTCAAGTTTTGCCCAAAGTTTAATAGTGTATGATACACCGATTTCTACTTCAATACGCTGATACATTCTTCTTTGTTCTTCGTGAAGTTTTAATGAATAAGGAGCACTATTATTAGTTGTGCTTATACCTGGACCTTCATTACTTTTACTAATATTATCTTCTATCCAGGTATTCAAAGTTTTGTTATTCCATAATGCATAATAAGGACTAGGTACTTTATCTTTAGAACCATTTGCAACATATGTAGAACTTGGTGTCATGTCCCAAGCATCTGCATTATCATTTTTTTCATCTAATTCTTCTATTGTTCCAATAAAAATGATTGCAGCTTTTGTAGCTTTTACAGCTCCTACAGCAACTCCCTTAGTAATACTTTTTGAAACACCAGCAGTATTTGTTGTTGTTAATGTTACATTATATGTTTTAATAGAAGCATAAGTATGTGAAGGGTTTAACTCTGTTGATACAGCACTACCGTCACCAAAATCCCATTCATGTGTAACTGCTAAAAAAGATTTATCTGTAAAATCAACTTTAAGACCATTTACATCAGAAGTAAAATCAGGAACTGTAGATAATATTAATCCTTCTATGTTTTTAGAAACTGAAGTTTTTACACCTAAGAAATTTGTAGCTGTAAGAGTTGCTACAAAAGTATCTGCAGTTTTATATACATGTTTAGGATTAAAAGCAGGATCTAGAGCAGTATCATCAGAACTCCACTCTAAAGTTTCATCATCTCCAAAATCCCAAACTAATGATTTAACTCCAGAAGATAAATTTTCAAAAGTTACTTCTGAGTCTACAGTAATTAAATTGAAATCAACAAAAATAGGAGCTACATTTGATGAGTCTACCGCTACTAATCCATCAGAACTTTTTGTTGTAAGTTTAACTTTGTATAAACCACCTGTAGTATATGTGTAGTCTGGGTTTTCTTCAGTTGAAGTACTTCCATCTCCAAAATCCCATAAATATGTTGCTGCATCTGTAGAATAACTTCTAAAAATGATAGACATATTATCTTCTGCGCTTGTACTTGTAGTAAATAGGGTAGTAGGTTGTATATCATTTACATTACCAGTTGGTGGTACAAACTCTTCGTATCCATTATCAACACATGATATAATACCTAAAAACATAAAAAGTAAAGTAAAAATACTTTTATGAAATTTCTTAATTAATTTATAAATCATAATATTAAATTTTAAAATCTATTTATTGTTTAACAATTATATCAAATGAATCTAATCTAGATTCATCACCAGAATTACGACCATAAATGATTACTGATTCGTTATCTCCAGCTTCAAATGTTATAGCATGTTTCTTAAAAACATTAACAACTCTACCAATACTATTATCTGTTCTTGATGCTACAATATTTTCTGTTAACTGCGCTTCTTCATGAGAATCAGTAGTAGGTTTTAGTATAGATATTGTAATTTCTCCAAGATTATTCATGTTAAAAGCACTGAAATATGTTAATACATAAGTTGCACCTGGAGTAACCTCAATTTCTTGATATAAAGCTCTACTACCATCAGCAGGAAATTTCGCTGCTTGTGTACCTTCTGGTAAAGTACCTATCGTTTTTGTGTTTATCTGAAAAACAGATCCCCATTTAGAAGAACTAGGAGCTCTCCAAGAATCTCTACCATCACCTGAACCATCGAATAAACTATTGTCTTCAAAACCAGGTTCTCCAATTTCAGGAACTGCAATTGTTGGTACTGCTTGATTCACTGTAATTAATTTTTCTGTAGATTCTGATTTACCAAGGTTATCTGTTACTGTTAAAGAAACCGTATAAACACCTGGACTTGGAAAAGAAAAGATTAATTCTTGATCTTGTAATGTTGCGTCATCTAATTCAGTAATACTAGTTTCTAAATTAGCAATGTTTTCTAAAACTTCATCTGTAATTGCTGCTTCAGCTGCTGCTAATTCAACTTTTAAAGCATCTATTTCAGCTTGTATTACTACAACTTTATCTGGATTAGATTCACAAGGTAATTTAAATTCTAATTTAGCAATTTGCTCTTCAAATGCTGTCGCTGTAGCTCTTTCAGCTTTAATTGACTGATGAAGAATAGGTAAGTCTTTATTTACAAACGTTACTCCATCAGAAGGAGTTACTGTCCATTCATAATTTGTACCATTTACAGCTAAATTTGAACCTGCTTGAAAATTATATTCATATTTAGCCCATAACTCTACATCATCACAATCAAATTCTGAAGATGTTACGTCAGTTAGGTTGAAAAAAGGTGTTGGACTTGTGAAATCTTCCAAATCACCAACTTCTGGCAAGCTATTACTGACACAAGAGGTTAGAGATATGATTGTCCCTAACACAATATATTTTAAATTAAACAAATGTTTTTTCATAATTATGCGTTTTTAGTATCCACTATTTTGTGAATAGAAATTAGGTAAATTGTCAATCTCTCTTTGAGGAAAAGGAAGGTATTTCTTTTCGCTTGTATAATTTAAACTGTTGTCAGTAGAAAACTGTCTTAAAACAGTATCTGCTTCACCAAATCTTACTAAATCATATAAACGTTGGTTTTCATAAACAAACTCAACTCTTCTCTCTGCTAATAAAGCTTGTTTAGTTAATACAACAACTTCTTCTAAACCAGCTCTAACTCTAACTTGATTAAAAGCTGCAGTAGCTCTTGTATCTGTAGTAGATTCTCCACCAGCTAAAATTGCTTCAGAGTATAATAATAATACATCAGCATATCTTAAAACAACCCAGTCATTATCTCCAATCTCACCATCAGTAGGAAATTTAGCATTAAATGTATCGTTTGTAATTTCTGCTGGATTATATGATAAAGCATCTATACTTGCATAAAACCTTACAGGTTGTAATTCTGGATTCATTACTTCTAAGAAATCAAGTGTAGCAATATTTACACCATTTGAAGGTCCTTGTAAAGTCATCGCAAAACTATGAGATTCTGAATCTGTTTCAACTTGGTCATCTAAACCACTATCACTCGTTACATAATTATCACTACTTACTAAATCGTAAGCTATAGAGAATATTACTTCATCATTAATTTCAAGTCCTGAATTATTTGACCAAGAACCATCAAGAACTCCGTCTGTATATCCATCAGAAATTTCATTTCCTAATACATGACCATAATCCATTACCAAGTTAGCATAGTATTCTGCATCAGTTAAAACATCAATTGAATTATCTAAAGGATCTGGGTTAAACTCAAATTGTTTAGCATTATCTCTTTCTGTAAAGATTAAATCATAATTATATGAAGCGTTATTTTCAACAACAGATGCTAATAAAAGTTCTGCTTCACCATAATTAGGAGTAGGTTGACTTAAATATGCTTTTGCAGCTAAACAAATAGCAGCTCCTTTAGAAGGTCGGTATTTATTTTGTGCAGCATCATTTAAATAAGCAATTGATGTTTTAAAATCATTAATTATTTTTTCATAAACTACATCTTCTGCTAATTGAGGATAATCTTTTGCTTCACCTTTAGTGATATCTAATACTTTATCAACGAAAGGTACATTTTGATATGCTCTTACTAAATTGAAATGACATAAAGCTCTCATAAAATAAGCTTCTCCAACTGTATATTGTTGGCTTTCTGGAGCTAAAAAACGATTATCAATAATAGTATTTGCATGTTTAATTGCGTGCATATTATTAGAATAATATGTAGCTACATCACCATTATTAGGATCTACGTTATAAGCACTTATTGCAGGAAAGTTTCCGTTTTCTGAATTTGCTCTTACATTATCTGATCTTAATTCAGTTAATAAGAATTCATTTGCTGGAATCTTTTGATATGCATCTAACACTCCGTTTGATAATGCTATAAAACCATCATCAGTTTGTAGTAATTCTTCTAAGGAAAGTGCCGTAGGATTACTAAGGTCAAGTTCTGTTTCACAACTTGTCAATAAAGCCATGAAAGAAAAACAAACTATTATATTTTTGTATATATTTTTCATAATTAATTAAAATTGAAAGTTAATTCCTGCTGAAATTGTTTTAACGACTGGACCATCTCCTCTTTGGTAACCTGCTGTTAAAGGCGTGTTAGCATTACTAGATGTTTGACCAGCTGCTTCTGGATTAAATCCTTCATAACCATCAGCTGTAAAGAATAATAAGTTTTCACCAGTTAAATAGATTCTTAATTTATCAAAACTATATTTTGATGTTATAGATTCTGGTAAAGTATACCCTACAGTTAAGTTTCTTAAAGCTACAAAAGAAGCATCTTGAATATGATCATCTGTAAATCTTCTATGAACAGTTAAATCTTTATCTGGGAAATTAGACATTTCATTTACAGCCGATTCACTTGCATAATACAATTGATCTAAATCTGCAACTCTTACTTCTGCACCATGAGATCCTTGTAATTGAAAAGAGAAATCAAAATCATATAATGTAAAGTCAGAATTGAATCCCCATTCAAAGTCAGGATAAGGACTACCTAATTCAGTTCTATCATCATCATCAATAACTCCATCATTATTTAAATCTTTTACATATACATCTGCATAATCATTATTAAATCTATTAAAAGGATTATCAACCCATTCTAAAGGAATTTCTTTATCATATACCCATCCATAAAAAGATGTAATAGGCTGACCTACTCTAGCTATAAATTCTGTTGGCCTTGTATCTTGATCAATTCTAGAAATAATTTGTTCATTATTACCTAAACTTTGAACTGTATTTCTATTTAAAGAAAATTGTCCAGATGCACTCCATTGAAAGTTTTCTTTATTCATAAGTCTAGAAGTTAACTCAAGTTCTACACCTTCATTTTTTACTTCACCAAGATTCTGTAACCAGTTATCTGTACCATAAGTAGCAGAAGTAGGAGCAAACAGCAATAAATCTTCACTCGTTCTTGTATAGTAATCTGCAGTTAAACTTAATAAACCACCACCAAATGTAACATCCACACCAGGGTTAAATTCTTTTAATTTTTCCCAACCTAAAGATTGATTCGCTAAAGTAATTCCTTTAACTCCTGTAGTACCATTGTAGCTAATAGAGCTAAAAGATTCTTCAAAACGATATAATGATTCAAATACATTATTAGAAATTTGATTAGAACCAGAAATACCATAACTCGCTCTTAATTTTAAGAATGTAACGAAATTACTTTCTGATAAGAATTTTTCATTTGACATTACCCAACCAACAGAAACTGCAGGGAAGAATCCAAATCTAGATTCAGTACCAAATCTTGTACTACCATCGCTACGAGCTGATACTTGTAATAAGTATTTTTCATCATAGTTATAATCTAATCTACCAAAATAAGAAACTAATTTATCAGTTCCATTATCAGTATAAGTTGTACCTCCGTCTGCTAATGCAATGTTATTATTGAAATCATTACTATAACCTACAGCTTCTGTTTCTTGTCTGTAAAAATCTCTCTGTGTAAATTCAAAACCAAGAACTGTGTTAAAGTTATGTTTTCCAATTTCTTTCTTATATTTAACAATTGATTCAAATGCATATTGATTTAATTCATCTCTTCTTTCTAATCTATAAGATTCTTGATCTCTATTTTCTTGTCCATATAAATAATCAGCTTCATTACTTTTATTGTGTCTAAAAACACCAGAAACTGTTTGTCTAAAGTTAAGACCTTTTGCTAATTTAAAATCGATATAAGATGATGCGTTTAGGCTCAATTTCTTTTTTGTTCTAGATCTTTCTAAGAAGTGTACTAAAGGATGTACATTTTTAGTAGTTGATAATGTTAAACCACCAGATGTTAAACCACTAGCAATTGGAAGACCATTTGCATCTCTAAGAATATCTCTTGGGTTATTTGGGTCTGGAGTAAATGTATGGTCAAAAGCTCTTGAAAATCCATAACTACCAATACCAAGGTTTTCAAATAATTTTCCTGCATCTGTAGAAGTACCTACTGCAGTAGAAAATTGAGTTACATATTTTAAATGCTCTTCGTTTAAATATAATGGTACATGCCCCATTTGTCTTAATGGATCAGTAAATCTTGCTGGCAATTTATCTTGGTCATTATAATTAACACGTATACTTGCTCCGTATTTAATTTTTTCGTTTTTAGATTTACTGTCAATTTTTATTCTAGCATTGTATTTTTTAAAGTTATCTGTAAGAGCAATACCTTCATCTTCAAGATAACCTAAAGAAGCAGAATAACTTGTTAATTCAGATCCACCTCTTACTGCAAAAGAGTGACTTTTTATAAAACCTCCGTCAAAAACTTCATCTTGTAAATTTCTTTCACCACCACCTAAAGAAGCAATAAAATCCATTGCTTCAAGTTCAGCGTATGCTGTGTTGTAATCACCAGTAATTCTACTATAGTTTGAACTAGAAGGAGATATACCATCAACAGTACTTTGTAAACCATTTAACCTTGCTCTTTCTTGAGCGATAGTTGTATTAAAGTTGTCGTTGTTATCAGCATATCTATATCCTGTAAATGTGTTGTAAGAAAATTGTGTTTTTCCAGCAAAACCTTTCTTAAGTGTAACTAAAATAACACCATTTGCACCACGAGAACCATAAATAGCAACTGAAGAAGCATCCTTTAAAACACTTAAAGATTCAATGTTATTGTTATCAATAGATGATAAAATATCAGCATCTGTACCTAAAACAACTCCATCTACCACAATTAAAGGTGAAGATGAACCAGTAACAGAGCCAGGTCCTCTTAATGTAATTTTTGGATCACCACCAGCTTCTGATGATACTACCTGAATTCTTAAACCAGCTACTCTTCCTTTAAGAGCATCCTCTACACGAGATACTGCTTGATTCTGAAGATCAGAACCAGAAACTTTGGTTAAAGCACTCGTTACGTTTTTTTGTTTTTGATTTCCATAACCTACTACTACAATTTCGTCTAATACATTAGAATCTTCTTCTAAAGCTACGTTAATTGTTTTTTGATTTGTAACAGTTACACTTTTAGGTTTAAAACCTAAGTAAGAGAATTGTAATACGTCTCCTTGTTTAACTTTAATTTTGTAATTACCATCAAAATCTGTACTTGTTCCTTTTGTTGTCCCTTCAATGATAACATTTGCACCTAATATTGGCTCATTATCAGTTTTAGACATAACATTTCCATTTACTGTAACACTTTCTTGTGCATAATTAATTGCACTAAAAAGAAGCATTCCAATAAACACTAACTTAATTTTTAAGTTCATCATTAATTGTTTTGAATTGTTTTCTGTTTAAATACTTAATCTTAAGTATTTTGAATTTTATCTTTAAGATTAAATATCACTTTATTCAAGTTTAAAAAAATATATTAGCCAATAGAATTCTAGAAATAGAACTCTATTGGTTAATTTAATTGGTTTACCAAATTGGTTTACCAAAAGTATATATTTTTTTGGTATAAAAAAAAGATATGTTAATTAATTCATAAAATCTCCCCTTATTGGGTTAAAGTTATCTTTTAATTTTATTACTTTTTATCTCCAAAATAAGAGGGTCCATCACCAGTTAAGAAATCTTCTCTTACAGGGCTAAATGTATCAATTAGTTGTCCTTCTTCTAAACAAACTGCACTATGCATTAAATTAGGTTCTATATAAACTCCATCTCCTGCTTCTACAATTTGCTTAACTCCATCAATGTCAAATTCAAACTTACCGGAAACACAATAGGTAGCTTGTGTGTGAAAATGTTGATGTGGAGCACCTAATGCTCCTTCTTCAAATTTCACGCTTACCATCATGATTTGATTATCGTAACCTAAGAACTTTCTTGATACTCCTCCTCCAAGTTCTTCCCATTTAATATCTTTTGTGATAACGTACTTTTCACTTACTCTATTCATTTTTATATTTTTTAGATGACTAATTTATTTGTAATAATAAGAACCTACCCAATTATAATTCTTGCTGTTAATTTTTAATGTATGTTTTATCTCTTTTAAAGCGTTTGTATTTGCAGTAATAAAAAGTTTAGTTTTTCCACTTAAAGTTGTTATTGAAATAGCTGTATAGTCTACTGAATCTAAAACAACTTTTAATTCTTTAATACTACTTTTAGAATTAACAGCAGATTCAGAAACAGGACTATAGCTTCCATGTGCTTCTATTGCTGAAACAAAAAGTGTGTTTTTAGTATTTTTTCTTCTTAGCATTATTGCAGCTTCTCTACGTAAATTAAATTCTGGGTCATTTGCTCCAATTCTAGTAAAAAGTATTTCGTCATTAGTATCAGAAATAGTTGATAAAGTATAAAACTTTCCTTTATTTAACCAAGAGAATTTAGCGTTGCTTTCTTTCGATTTTCCATTACCTTCTACATATAAATGTTGATATCCGTTTTTGCTTCCTAAAGGTTTTAATGTTTTTGGTATTGTATACTCAAAATTAGTATTCAAAACCTGACCTAAAAAGTAATAAGGAAAATCATATTGATTTGCTTGATTAGAGATAGAAACTACTTTCATAATGTCTAATACAAAAGGTTTTTCGAAATTTTCATCTTTAATAATTGCTAAAGTTCTTTGCATATCAGTTCCAGGATATGTCTTGGTTACTTTTGCACTAGAAGCTTGTACGTTTTTGTTATCAGAAGAAAAATAATGTAAGTCTGGGTGGTTTTGACTTCCTATTTCGTATTTACCATTATAATGAGAAGTTTCATTTTGAGTTACTGTATTGTGTGCAATTGTTTGTTTTGCCCAAGTCTTATTTTCTTTTAGATAGTTTCCACCACCTTTTTGTTCAATATTTACAAAACGAGCTAAACCATAATCTTGAAGTACCTCAGTTCCTTTTTCGTATAATGAATATGATAATTTATCATAATGACCGTGACTAGAACCTTGAGATGCATATTTAAACACAAGCTCAATACCTTCATTTCTTAAAATACCAACACCACCTTGTTTACCTTCTGGACCATCAGATAAATTAATTGATTTTTTTTCAAATGGCTTTGCTTTTCCTTCTTTTATACCAAGTGCAACTGCTAAACCAGAATCGTCTAATAATACTTTATTTTGTTCAGTAGCAATTGATAATAAACCTGCATCTTGTTTTCCAAAATGATAAGAAATATCTACTGCAGTAACCAATGCATCGTTATAATAAGACATTCCTTTTTGTCCATCGTTAAGAGGGAAAAAGTCGCCATCTGCATCAGATAAATTTAAAAGAGCATTTATCGATTTTAAAAGTACACCTTCTTTGTATTCAAAAATCTTTAATTCTGGTTTTACGTTATCTAAACCTTCAGCAAAAACTAAAAAAGGATACATTGCATAACGTTGGTAATATGGTCCTTCATTATAATATCCGTCAGGAGAAAAAGGTTCTTCTATATTTGCTAAAAATCCTGCTTTACCGTTTTTATTTAAAAAACCACCATCATCATCTTTTTTCTTAGTATCTAATTTTAAATCTTTAATACCATATAAAGCACGATCAATCAATTCTTGATCATTCATAACCAAACCAATCATACCAACAGCAGCATTTCCCCATGTACTATGGTTGTGAACTCTTTGGTAAAATTGTGGACTATCAACAGAAATATGATCTGCAAATGGTTTAAATAAGTTTGTTTCTAGTTTGTTACGTTCTTCTTCTGATAAATAATTATAGATGCAATCATAAGCTTGACTCACATAAACCAGCCAATTTGCGTCATTTAAACATTGCCAAAATAATTTTCCTCTTGCATAAGATCTTGTTTTTGGGTGTAATGGCAATGTTTTATACATTTCCTCATATTGCATTAACATGTCTTTTACATATTTCGCATATTTTTCATCATTTAAAATTTGGTATAAAACACCTGCTTTTTGTAATACGATCATGTTGCGTTTATGACGAACATGTGTGTAACCACCAGAATAATCTAAAGGTATTGGAGTTTCGATTCCTAAAGCAATTTCTGCATCTATTTCTTTTTGAACTGCTTTTAATGTATTGTCAAAAATTGGAATATTGCCTAATTGTGCTCTAATGTCTTTAACACCTTGAGAAGTAAGAATTAAGTTAGGGTGAGAGCCTTCAATTTTAGCATTATTAGAAGTTTTCTCTTTTGTCTTGTTGCAGGAAACTGAAATCACTATTAATAATAGTAATATGATGCTTTTTGATATGCTGTTTTTTAATTTCATACTTAATCCTTTGATTATAAATTGAATTTAAAATTGGTTAACCAGATTGGTAGACCAAATATAGGGTTATTTGATATTTTAACAAAATAATAAGATGCATATTAGTTTTTTTAACATTTAAAAAATAAATATGTTTTTATTAGAAAGAGCATATTAAGAACTTTTTATTTTATTTTTAAGACAAAAAAAAGTCCATTTAATAAAAAATGGACTCTTCTTTTAAAGTAAATAATTCAAATTTTACTCAATAATTATCTTTCTAGATCCTACTAAGTCATTACTCATAACTTTTAGAACATAAACACCTTTAGACAAATTAGAAATATCTATTTTGTTATTTGTTAATTTTGATGAAGAAATAACTTTCTTACCAATTAAATTGTAAACTTCAACTCCTGTAATTGTTTCGTTTGTAGAAATTTGTACAAACTCATTTGCAGGGTTAGGGTAAATACTAATTTTTGAAGAAAAAAGATCGTTAACAGATGCTGTAGCTCCTAAATTAACTAAATTTAAGTTATCAATTCTAACTGCTGAATCACCATTCATCCAACCTTTATTTTTTGAAGTAGCTACTTGTGTACCTTCGTTATGAGTTGCGTCATCAAAAGGACCAACTGCTCTAATAAATATAGCGATACTAGTTTCAGATCCAGTATCGAAAGAAATTTGAGATATATCTAGTGTACCATCAGCTGGAGCATATGTAGTATAAGAAATTTGATTATTTGCGTCTTCAACAGAAGCAACTGTAGTATATCCAAAACCACTTTGTTCAGCAGTAGCTGGACCAGCATATAAAGGAGTATAATCAGCAACATATGCGCTACCTTTTAAAATAACAATTTCAAAATGAGTAGTTGTAGTAGGGTCTTCTGCGTAAGTATATTCTAAATCTAAAGTATAAGTACTGTTTGCTTCAACAGCTACTTCTTGATATACTCCATCAGATTCCATTGCGTCTAACTTTACAACATCACTACTGTTTTTAGTTGAAGATTCGCCTTGATCAGCGATATCCTTATTAATCCATCCTGCACAGGTACAATCACTATCTTTGTTTTTAGCAATTTTATCAAATGTAGCGTTGTGAACTGTTGGTTGTGTTTGAGCAAATAATGAACAGCTTCCAACAAGGGCAATAAAAAGTAATGTTTTTTTCATATTAGTAAATTTTAAAAGGTTAATAATAAATTGGCTCACCAATGTGGTTGACCAAATTGGTTTACCAAAAATACGAATTAATTTGAATAATCAAAACTATATTTGAATTATTTTAAGGGTTTGGTTGTTAGTATATTATAAATGTTACAGATTTTTAAAAATTTCTAAAGGATTTATTGTTACTTCTTTATAATCTTCCGTTTTTTTGAGGACAAAAGGTTTGTGAAATAAAGATTGAATAGAAAAATCATTTTTTGTAACCTTAATAAAAATATCCACTTTTTCTGAAAATTGAATCGTTTTTTCTTGAATTCTAATATCTTTTACTCCGAAAAACAAGTGCTTATCGTTTTTAGAAAGTGTTTGTGTAGCGTCTGATATTATTGATGAATTTTTAGACCAACCTTTAAAATCAGGGTTCTCTTTTTCCTCATCAATTCTATTATCATATTTAGAAAAAGGGAATAAAATAGTAATAAAATTGAAATCTTTTGTATCTGTTTTAGAAGTTACAATCCATTGTTTTCCTCTTGCTCCATCAGTTTTTATTTTGTCAATTTTATTAAGTTGATAAATATCTAAACCAGAACCATTAGAAAAACTAGATCTTAGTAAATTAGGCGAATTTTCTAAACTATAATGACCTTGCCAAACTTGTTTGTAATTGTGTTTTTTATCCGAAGAAAAATTATCTTTTACAATCCAAAAATCATTTTCTACATTAATAACTTGTCTCGAATATTCAACTCCCAAGTTTTTAAAACCATCATGCGATCCTATAAAAACTTCTAAATCTTCATTTTTTTGAAAAATAATAACTTTAGGTTTCGGTAATTCTTTAAATTTCCCAAAACCACTTCCTCCTTTATTAGAAGCGTATTTTTTTCCTTGCAATTCATCATCAACCAAAGCAACATTCTTGGTCATCGAGTTTTTAAATAATTCTAAATCTTTTAAAGAATATCGAACTTGGTAATTTGGTAGAATTACATTTTCATTAGCCATTGCTTGTATTCCTAAAATATCTCCGTGTTGATGATCTGGTTTTTCAGCATCTAATCCAGCAGAAATAACTAGCATTTTATCTTTACTATTCCATCCTTCACGCATTATGTAATATCCTGTTTCAGGAAAAGAATATGATTTAAAATCAGGCTTTTCTTGTTGAATGCTTTGCAAGTTTTCTAGTTGATTTTTACTGGTGTACCAATACATTTTTCCGCTTACCTTATTGTTTGCGAAATAGCCAAAAGTAGGATTCTCAAATAATAAATATCCTAAAGTTAAGGCATCTGAAATATCATTTTTTTCTGCCCAAGGAGTATCAGTATCATCAGAAAAAACAGGAGCAGATTTATCTGGAAAAGATATTTTAGTTAAGGTTGTAAATAAAGATTCTAATTTATTTTTCCAGAAATCATCAACCTTTAAATTGCTGTTTTTTACTAATTGATACACGTAAAAATAATTACCAATATCGCTTTTATGATAATGCACTGTTCTTTCGAACTGAAAACCATCTTCATTAATTTCTTTACTTAAATGTTCTGCCAATAATTTCATAGAATGGTTGTACCAAACATCTGTATCTACAAAATCTCTTAATAAAATAGAAACCATCGCTAAAGCGGATAAACCTCTTGTTTGGTGATTACCAGATTTAAAGTTCTGATTGATTTCGAACAAATAAGAAGCATGTTGTAATAATGTAGCAATCGTTTTTAGTTGATCTTTATCTGAATATGCTTTTTCACCTAAAAAAAGATTATGAATTTGTAACCAATTTAATATTCTATAACCCGATCTAAAAGATTCGTAAACTCCGTTTCCATCTTCAAGAACTTCGAATTTATTTTGATGCAATGCAGTGTTTAAAGATTGCATTTGTTCTGTAAAATAATTAATGTATTTGCTGTCTTTTTGCTGATAAAAATAATAGAATGCAATGTCTACCATTTTATGTTGACGTGCCAAATGTCTTAATGCGTATGCATTTAAGGGTTTTCCGTTTTGATAATTAAAAGGAAGTTTCCATTGTGGGGTTGATGAGAATTTTGCCAAATGATCTAAAGCTCTTGTTGTATGACTTTCTACTGCTTTTGGATATAAATTTGCGTATTCTTTAAAGCGATTATCTACTGTTTTATAATCGTAGAAATAGCGTTCAGAGAATTTATCTCTAAAATAACTAGCTAATTTTTCAGTTGATATTTTTCCGTTTTCTGATAGTTGACTTTTTACATCATCATTTAAATAGTTGACTAAATTAGAAACCTCGATAACTTTTTTACTCGGTGTTTTTTGTCCGAATATAGAAATTGAGACTAAAAGTAGGAGGGTAGTGTAAATTGTTTTCATCTTTTTTATATAAAAAAAAACACTGATTTAAAGATTTACATGTGGCGTAATACATGTTATAACCTTTGAAATCAGTGCTTAAATTTGACTTTTTATTTCCTTGAAAAATTAATACATTAATTTCATTACTAAGTTTTCTTGAGTTTTGATTTTTCCAGAATTGATTAAAGTATTTTCAGATTCAACGTTGTTTTTTGCTCCCCATAAAATAGAAACAAAATCAACTTTATTGTTTTTAAATACATTTTTAGTAATGTTTACATTAACAATACCTCTGTGATTTAATAACATTTTGTTTTTTTCTTTACTTCCACAGTTTGTAAAAGTGCTATTTTCAACTAATAGATTTCCACCAATTGTAGACTCATCATAACCACCTCTGTAATAATCAATCACGTTTTGTTTAACGTTAGTAAATTGACAGTTTTCAATAGTTAAATATTCAGTATTATAATCACCTCTATCATTTGTTTCTTCAGACAATTCGATACCATTTTTACAGTTTGAAATTGCCGTGTTTGTGAATGTTACACTTTCTGCAAATGTTTGTTTGTATGCTTTTAATACATAATTGAAATTGTTTATTTCAGAACCAGAAACTGTTAATCCAAAATGGTTAGACATGTTTTCTTTTAAGTTGGCAAAAGCTTGTTGCTTTCCGTTTCCTGTAAGAACGATGTTGTTTAGGTTTAAAATTCCATAAGGATTTAATTCAAAAACAGGAGTGTTGTCTGATCCAGCAAAAATAATTTCAGCTTTTTCAGTTCCTTTAGATTGAATTGTAATTGTTTTATTAATTACGATAGATTTAGAAACAGTGTATTTACCAGGATTTAAAGCAATAATATCTCCAGATTTAGCTGCAGCAATTTTGGTTTCTAATTCTCCCTTTGTTGATGAAACTTCTATAGTTTTTACATCTTTAACTTCTGCTACGTCAGAATACCAATCTGCACCATATTTAGTTTTATCTAAAATTGATGGATCTTTTAAATCTCCTTTAACAGTTGCTCCAATAGAATTTGATTTTGCTCTAGAATTTCCAAAAAGATCTTCTGTTATCGTATTAAAACCAAAACCATCATAAATATCTAAATCACTAGTTAGGTTAGGAATAAAGATATTCTCACCTACTTTTGTTAATTCAAATTCAGTAGCTTTCATTCTTTTAATATCACCAAATTCAACTCCTTGGTTGTTGATAATGTTGTTTTTAAACTTTACACCATCAGCTTTATCATGTTCAATAATTGGGTTTTTATCTCCTTCTTTATTGTAAATTATATTGTTTGCTACAACAGATCTTAAAGCTCTTGCAGAACGAATTTCAGATTTAGGTAAAACAGCTGCTTGTGCAATGTTTGTTCCTACCCCAAATTGCCAAGGAGATTTACAATCAACATACGTATTATATGCAACTACAATATCAGTAACTTGGTTATATCTATTTAATGGAGATTTAGGAATTCCATTCATAACAGCTAATGGACTTCTAAAATTTTCACCAATAATTTTGTAGAAATAATTGTTGATAATCCAGTGCCCTGTATTTACAATTCTAATTCCTCCAAATTGTTTATTTACACCATCACCAATAAAATAATTACCATCAATTGTGGCATAATTTCCATGACGAGTTACCACAGAACCTTCACTTTTATAAAAAACATTGTTTTTAATTAAATTGAAATTTGTTTTACTAGATATAATTTCAACTTCACCATTACACTCTTCAAATAAGTTGTTTGCAATCGTTGTATTACTTGGCGACATAGAAGTAAAACTACTTCCTAATTGAATAGTTTCTCCTCTTGCTCCACCTTTTCTCGGTCTTGGTCCAAAATGATTGTTTACAATTTCGTGGTAATTTCTAATGCTTTGGTTTCCTTTTAAATCTACTCTAACAGTTGGTCCACCATTTGTTTTACCAGCAATATAACAATTAGCTAATTTATTATGTGTACCATATAATTGAACCCAAAGATTGTCATTATCTCTTTGTAAGTTGTTGAAGTCTAAAATAACACAATTGGTAACGCTACTATAGTTTGCAACTTTATCTGCATCAGTTCTAAATGCAATTACATTTTTTTTAGGAGAATGTCCTTTTCTAAAAAATAACCCACTTACTTGTAAATAATTACCACTTATTTCTAAGCTAGAAACGCCTTCAATAAAAACTTTACCAGCAGTTTCTGCTTTTAAAATTATTGGTTCTTTTTCAGTTCCTTTTCCTTGAAAAATAATTTCTACATTTTCATAGGTTCCGTTTTTAATGACAATAATATCACCTGCTTTCGCATTTTTTGTAGCTTCTATTAATTCTGATGTATCGCTTACTGAAATTTCATTTGTAACTTTTTCATTACAAGAAATTAGTGATAAAAATAAACTGAAGATTAATAATAAATTTTTCATAAAACGTTTTATAATTAAGGTGTTATTTTTAATAAACTTAAATTGGTTTACCAATTTGGTTTACCAAATATAGTTACTAATTTTGGATTGAGAAAATTTTCTTACTGAAACACAATTTAATCCTTGTAAATAGGGTTAAATATTTGATCTTAAGTTTTTAAAAACGTGAATTTAACACTATTTTTACAGTAATTCTTAACTTTAAAGAATTAGAGGTATTTTATCTTTATTTTTAAAATTGAACTGCAATAAAATAATATTATGAAGACTTTTTTAACTGAAGATTTTTTACTCCAAACAGATTTTGCAAAAAACTTATATCACAAATTTGCTAAAAAATTACCAATTATAGATTATCACAATCATTTACCTTCAAATGAAATTGCAGCAGACAAACAATTTGATAATATTACACAAGCTTGGTTGTATGGAGATCATTATAAATGGCGTGCAATGCGTGCTTTTGGTATTAATGAAAAATATATTACAGGTGATGCTTCAGACAAAGAAAAGTTTTTAAAATGGGCAGAAGTTGTTCCTTTTACAATTAGAAATCCGCTTTTTCATTGGACGCATTTAGAATTGAAAGCTTATTTTGGAATTGATGAAATTTTATCAGTAAAAAATGCTGAAGAAATATATGATATAACATCCAAAATATTGCAAAAAAAAACACATTCTGCAAACGGTTTATTAAAATTGATGAATGTAGAATCTTTATGTACAACAGATGATCCTATAGATACATTAGAATATCATAATGCAATTCAAAAAGATCCTTCTAAAGTAAAAACTTTTCCAACTTTTAGACCAGATAAATCTATTGATGTTTCTAATGTTAAAACATTTAAAAATTACATTTCAATTTTAGGTAGCCTCTGTAAAGTAACGATTAATTCTTACCAAAAATATATAAAAATTTTAGAAGAAAGAGTCGATTTCTTTCATGAAAATGGTTGTAGATTATCTGATCATGGTTTTGAGCAAATGCCTTTTTATGATGGTGCAAAATATGATCTTTCCTTGCTATTCAATAAAGCAACTTCTGGAATAAATTTAACAGAAGATGAAGTGTTGTTTTTTAAGGCAAAGACACTGGTATTTCTAGGGAGAATGTATCATCAAAAAGGTTGGACACAACAGTTTCATTTGGGTGTAATTCGGAATAATAATAATAGATTATTGAAAGAGTTAGGTGTAGATACTGGCTTTGATTCGATGAGTGATACTTCTCAAATTAAAAATCTAAAAGGATTTTTTAATGCTTTAGATAATACGAATCAACTTTCAAAAACAATTGTTTACAATTTAAACCCTGCAGATAACGAAGTATTTGCAACAATGGTTGGTAATTTTAATGATGGTACCATAAAAGGTAAAGTTCAGTTTGGTGCAGCTTGGTGGTTTTTAGACCAAAAAGATGGAATGGAAAAACAAATTAACACACTTTCTAATCAGGGTTTATTAAGTTGTTTTGTAGGTATGTTAACAGATTCTAGAAGTTTTTTGTCTTTTCCAAGGCACGAATATTTTAGAAGAATTTTATGTAACATTATTGGTACAGATGTAGCAAATGGTGAATTACCAAATGATGAAGCGTTTTTAGGAAAAATAGTAAGTGATATTTGTTATTATAATGCTAAAAACTATTTCAATTTTAAATAAATCTATCTAATATGAAAACAATTAAATGGGGAATAATTGGTTGTGGTGATGTTGCTGAAATAAAAAGTGGACCTGCTTTTCAAAAAGTAGAAAACTCAGAATTAATAGCAGTGATGAGAAGAAATGCTGCAAAAGCAAAAGATTTTGCAGAAAGACATCAGGTTCCTTTTTGGTATAATTCTGTTGATGCATTATTAGAAAACCCAGAAATTAATGCAGTTTATATTGCAACACCTCCTTCGACCCATTTAGAAATAGTGAAAAAATGTTTAAAATCAAAAAAGTTTATTTATCTCGAAAAGCCGATAACTTTAAATTTTTATGAAGCTGAAGAATTAAATGAAATTGTTACAAATAATGATAAAGTCGTTGTTGCTCATTATAGAAGAAAACTACCTGTTTTCTTAAAAGTAAAAGCGTTAATTAAAGAAAATAGAATAGGAGATATCAGGTTTGTAGATATTCAAATTTTACAATCGAAAGAAAATAATATTATTACTAAAACAGATGACAATTGGCGTTTGAAACCAGAAATTTCTGGAGGTGGTTATTTTCATGATATTGCGCCACATCAAATCGATTTAATGTATTATTATTTTGGTGAAATTAAAAACGCTAAAGGTTTTTCTACATCAACTTTAAATAACAATGTTGATGATATTGTAAATGGAATTATAGAATTTAAAAACGGAATTCAATTTAGAGGAATCTGGAATTTTAATACTTCTGATAATGAAGTAAAAGATGAGTGTAAAATATATGGAGAAAATGGTACAATTACATTTTCTTTTTATGGTGATAAGATAACTTTAACTACTAATTATGATGCCAAAGTTTTTCATTTTACGAACCCGATTCATGTGCAACAACCAATGATAGAAAGTACAGTAAACTATTTTTTAGGTAAAGCTTCGAATCCTTGTGATATAGAAAAAGGAGTAACTGTTATGAGAATTTTAGAAACTTTTACAACTTAAAAAAAATCTATTTTACATAACATTTTAAAACCTTTGTAATAACTGTTTTCTTCTTAAAAACAATAAAATACAAACCTTTAGAAAAACCAGAAACGTCTAATTTATTCTTGTTTATTTTTTTATCAATATAAATTTTTCTTCCAGAATAATCATACATTTCAATAGTATCATAATTCTCTAAATTCGCATTTTTAAATTCTACTTCATTAGATGAAGGGTTTGGAAATAATAAAATGTTCTCTGCTTTTTCTTTTAAAGTTTCTACAGAAAGTATGTCAGTAACTTCTTCAATGCTAAAATCTGCATATTTTACAATTTCATCTTTTAGATCTTTTTTTTTATTTAGACTTCTATAAATTCCCCATTTTGGTCTAGAGAATTCAGCGCCATCTTGCCACATATCTATTGGACTATTTGAGTAATTAAAAATCACTTCATTATTCGATATTTTTTTAATTTCAACAGAATAACTACCAACATCACCAAATTTAATAACTTCAGTTACTTCCACCCAATTACCTCTAAATAAATCTAAGTTTGCATTTTTTAAAGTATTTTGATCTTTTGTAGATGTATATCTTAATTCTAATCTATCTGGATTCGATTTTCTTAATGTAAAAGAAATCATCGGAATTGAAGCATAAGAACCACCAACAGATTTTATTTGATGAATGTGTGTAAAACTAGATGAAGGTTTAAAATCTGAACTTATTTTAAATTTCCATTTATACTCTATGGTTTCACCAATAGTAGCTTTTACGTTTTCTGGTGAATCAGAATATGTTTTAATTTCATTACGTTGTCTATCAAATTTCTTGCAACGATCATTATCTGGAGTTACATGAATATGGAATAAGAAAACATCTTTGTTTAATTCTGTATCAAATTCTTGTGTAATATGATTTCCAAACTCATCATGATTACAATCAGGAGCTTCAATAACATTTCTATTAGGATTCGCAAATACTGAATTAATTAAATCATAAGTGTCTTTCGATGTATCAGCATTTAACACAACTTGACTCGAAATACCTTGAATTATAAAGATAAAAATGGATGCTAAATAAATGTTTCTTTTCATAATTAAAATTGGTAAACCAATTTGGTTTCCCAAATATACAATAAAAACGGAAAAGCTATTATGAATTATATTAAATCAAACGGTTTTTGAAACCTAATTGTAAGTTTAGTAAAATATGTTATTAATAAGAGGGTTTTAATTATTATAAAAATAATGGAAGTACCAGTATTATTATTATAAATCTGCTATACTACATTTTACAAATAGTACAGAACAAAATAGGAATTATATATACTAATACATAATTTCATAATCATTCTTAAATGAATTTGATCCATTCTTAATTCATCCAAATTTATGAGAGCTAATTATTGCTACATATAATAATATATTAAATAGAGTTAAAGAGGATAAAGATTATTTTACTTTTAATATCAGAGAAATCATTTCATCAATGTTATGAAATTTTAAGGTTGTTTGCATAGTAGTAATTACATAAAATTATAACGAATTATATTTTTTGCCATCTATATAGGTATACATATAAAGGAGAGTGTAAAATATAAGAGGTAATATTCTTATTTAAGGTAATAGTTCTTTTAAAGAATATAGGAATAGGGTTTTCTTAGCATTCGTTTTTTATTTCAATCTTTTAAAGCCATTTTTTATGTAAACGTTGGTAGTGTTAATATTTATAAAATCTAATAATTAAAGGGGGAGTTACGTAAAAGCCCTTTGTTTATAGGGGTTAATACTAGTAATAGTAATATTGTTTTTTGTGATAGTTAATTTTTTGTTAATAATAAATATCTATAATAGTTAAAATAATATATTTATATGGTAATATAATATATATATATATGTATATTTGGTTTTCCAGTTTGGTAAACCAGTTTGGGAAACCAGTTCGGGAAACCAGTAAAATAATTAATTAAAACTCAAATTCATGTCAAAAAACAACTTTTTAAAAAAAATGAGTACGTGCTTTTTTCTTCTAGCATCGCTTTTTGCTTTTTCTCAGCAAAAAGTATCGGGGAAAGTTACGGATGCAGTAACAGGTGATGCTTTACCTTCAGTAACAATTCAAATAAAAGGTACTTCTTCTGGAACAACAACAGATTTTGATGGTAATTATACAATTACTACTAAAACAGAAAGTGATGCCTTAGTATTTAGTTATTTAGGTTACAAAACAGAAAATGTTTCAGTAAATGGTAAGTCTATATTAGATGTTGCTATGTCAGAAGATGCAAGTGCATTAGATGAGATTGTAGTAGTAGGTTATGGTACTCGTAAAAAGAGTCATTTAACAGGGGCGATATCAAAAATTGGTGGTAAAGATGTTGCTGCTGTACAAACTTCTCGTGTAGATGAAGCATTAGCTGGTAAATTAGCAGGTGTTTTAATTCAAAATGCAAGTGGAGAGCCAGGTGCAGATCCAAAGATTCAAATTAGAGCTGCTTCTTCTATTTCAGGTAACTCAAGCCCACTAATTGTTGTAGATGGTTTTCCTATTAATGGAAATTTAGCTACAGTTAATCCAAACGATATTCAAAGTATAGAAATCTTGAAAGATGCTGCTTCTGCTGCAATTTATGGTTCAAGAGGTGCAAATGGTGTTATTTTAGTTACTACTAAAAAAGGAAAAACAGGAAAACCTAAATTTAGTTATAATACGTATACTAGTATCTCAAACAAGTATCGTGATAACATAAATAAGACAGGTTCAGAATGGGCTGCACACTCAAGATCAGAAATTGCTGCTGGAAACTGGGATGTTTCTCAAATAGACCCCGCTTTTTTAGAGTACAGATTAACTGCTTATGAAGAATCTCCAGATGAACAAAGTGTAGAAGATTATCTTTATCAAACTGGTAATACTACTAGCCATGATTTTAGTATGAGTGGTGGTACAGATGATGTAAAATATTTTGGATCTGTTGGTTACCAAGATGCAACAGGTATTGTGAGAACTCAAGGTTTCGAAAGATTAAATGCGCGTTTAAATATAGATGCTAAATTAGGTGATAAAATTAAGACAGGTATAAGTTTTAATGGGTTTACTTCTAAAAGAGAAATTGTTGGATGGGATGTAAGAGACCTTTCTAGAGCATATAGTGTTCATCCTATTTATCATACTGAAGCATCTATTGCTTTTGTGCAAGCATTAGATAAAAAAGCGCAAGCTTTAGGTCTTTCTGCATTTGATAATGGAGTTAATGGTGATGCAGTTGCTGCAGGTTATAATTCAAGTATATACACTTTAGAACCTGGAGATTATGTGAACGATTGGCACTATGGAAGATCAAATAATGGTATTGGAGGATCTGGTGATCAAGGTCCTGCTGCGAAGCTTGATAATTCTGAAAGAATACAAAGAACATTTTTTGTAAACATTAATTCTTATTTATCATACAATATTTTAGAAGGATTGGATATTAAAACTGTTTTAGGTGGAGATTTAAGAGATACTCAAGACTATTATTGGAGAGGAGTTCAATCTGATGCTAAGGCACGTGGTAGTGCAACTAATTTAGATCAAACTGATGTGAAAGTTTCTTCTATATTAAGTGAAACTACTTTAAATTATACAAAAGAGATTGGTAAACATAACTTTTCTGCAGTAGCTGGGATTGAATTTCAATCTACTACTTTTAGAGGAAATTCGTTAGATGGTACAAATGTGCCAAATACAGCTGTTACAAATTTTAATTTGTTAGCACCTGCTGATATTGTTGTAACAGAAAGAGATGAGACAAGGGTAAGAAAAAGTGTTTTCGGAAGAGTTAACTATGCATTTGATGATAAATACTTAGCGTCTGTTTCTATTAGAAGAGATGGTGATTCTCGTTTTGGAGCTAACGAACAATATGGTGTTTTTCCAGCAGTTTCTTTAGGATGGAATGTCCATAAAGAATCTTTTTTACAAGATAGTGAAGTATTAAGTAAATTAAAATTAAGATTTAGTACAGGTTCATTAGGTACTACTTCTTTTTTAGGATCATACGATTCATTGAGTTTATTAAACCCTACTCCAACAGGTTTCGGTACAGGATTAAATATTCCTACTGATGTAGCAAACCCAGATTTAACTTGGCAAACAAATACAGAAACTAATTTTGGTGCTGATTTAGGTTTTGTAAATAATAGATTTACTTTAGGTGTAGACTACTACACGTCAAATATCGAAAATTTCTTACTAAGTAGAAATGTTTCTGAAGTTCTTGGTACAAGTGCTGTAACAATAAATGCCGGAAATATAAAAAGTTCAGGTGTAGAATTTGAGTTTTCTGCAGGTATCATTCAAAAAGATGATTTTTCATGGAATTTAACTGGTAACCTATCTACTGTTAATACAGAAATTACAGATTTAGATGGTTTAGATGAATTACCAAGACAAGCTGTAGGTCAATCTGGTAGAGATGTTGTATATAGAAATTATGTAGGAGGTCAAATTGGTGAAATGTGGGCATTAGAAACTGCAGGACAAGTTGAAATGAAATACCTAGAGGATGCAACAAGAAACCCTAACAATACTACTGGTGAATATTATGTAGTAGATCAACAATCACCTGGTGAAGCAGGTTATGGTGAAATTGATAAAACAAGAACTGTAGAAGAGGGTGGAGATTTAGTGAAAGTAGGACAAAATACACCAGATTTTTACTGGGGATTGAATAGTTCTATGAATTACAAAGAGTTTGATATGTCATTACAATTTCAAGGAGCAGTTGGAGCAGAAGTTTTCAATGTAGATCCTTATTATTATGGTTCTCAGTGGGGTGCTAGATTAGTAGATGGTTTTAAAGATGCTGATGGTCGTGCTGTACATAATGGTATGTTTGTTAAAGGAGCAAAAGACAACATAGATGCAAATATTCAAGACGCTTCTTATTTAGCTTTAAGAAATATAACAATTGGTTATACTTTTAAACAAGATATAGTTGAGAAAATAGGCTTAAGCTCTGTTAGAATATATGGTGCTGCTACTAATTTATTATACATAATGGCAGATGACTATACTTCTTATAATCCAGAAGGTATAGAAACAACAGGAGATTATAACGGACCTACAACATCTGGTTTTCAAATTGGTGCAAGTCCAGTTGTTAGAAGCTTTACTTTAGGTTTAAATCTTAACTTTTAAATAAAGAAAAAATGAAAAAAATAAATATAATAGTATTAGGATTAATGTTGGTCGTATCAGCATGTTCAACAGATTTAGATCAATCTCCATCAAATATTACAAGTCCAGATTCTTTAACAGATTTTGAAGGGGTTTTAAATTCAGCGTATAATTATCAAACTGGTTCTGCTACACCAATGAGTGTAATGGGAGATTTTAGAGCAGATAACGCTCAGTTTGACGAATCTCCACATAACTCATTTGCAGCATTTAATGGTGATGTAGCGTCTATGGAAGGTGATTTTTTCCAACCGATGTATGCAGCTTTATATAAGTCTATTTTAAGTGCAAATACAGTGATTGAAAAATCATCAAATGCAAGACATATTGGTGAAGCTAAATTTTTAAGAGCCTTGGCTTATTTTAAATTGGTAAAAGTATTTGGAGATGTTGCTGTTAATTTATCAGCTGCACCAAGTTTAATTGATACTTCAATTTTAAAAAGACAACCAGCTGCTGATGTATATACTCAGATTATTTCTGATTTAAATGATGCAAAAGGTGCATTAAACAATGATGGTATACCTACAGGTAGAGCATCTAAAATTGCTGCACAAGCATTGTTAGGTAAAGTGTATATGCAAATGGGCGATTATGTAAATGCAGAAACTCAATTAGCTACAGTTGTAAGCGGAGCTGCAGGAGCAGGTGTTGCATTAAAAGCTAATTTTGCAGATGTTTTTGGTCCAGGTTCTGACTTGAATTCAGAAATTATATACGCAACTCAGATATCTGGTTCTATAGCAATTAGTGACTATAGTGGTTCTACATTTGCATTATGGAGTAATGGAGGTGATACAAAATCTGATGAAGATCCAATTACTTCTGACCTAGCTGATGCTTTTGATGCTGCTGGTGATGTTGTTAGAAAAAACGTAACTATGTCTGTTCCTCCTTTAAGCGCTTATCGTTTAGGTGTTAAATATGGGGCTGCAGCTGCTGAACAAGATTTTATAGAAATTAGATTAGCAGATGTTATTTTATTATATGCTGAAGCATTAAATGAAAATGGTACTGCAGCTAGTACAGTTTTACCTTTATTGGATGATATTAGAACGAGAGCTGGTTTAACTAGTTTAACAGGTACTGTAAGTTCACAAGCCGATGTTAGAACAGCTATTGCTAATGAAAGAAGATTAGAGTTAGCTTTAGAAGGTCAAAGATGGTTTGATTTAGTTAGAACAGGTTCTGTTGATGCAGAAATGGGAAAAACCATTAATAGTAATTATTATGTGTTTCCAATTCCAACTTCAGAGATATTTGCTAGTGAGGGAGTTATAACTCAAAATGCAGGTTACTAAATAATTATTATAATAACTTGAATTAAGTTAATTATTGGGCTTACAACTTTAAAAAGTTGTAAGCCTTTTTTTTGTAATGAAAAAGGCAATTCAAATTATAGAATAAGACAATCTATCTTAAGTAAAACCGAATATTGGTTTAAGTATGGAAATAAAATAAGTAAAGCATTGATGATTGTTATGTTACTTATTAGCATAGGTTTTTTAATAAATCTATCATCAAGTTAACAACAGGTTTATTTGATTTATTATATCAGTAACTCTATTTTACTTATAACTGTTTCTTTCAAATTAGAACACAATATACTAAGTTAGGAATCACGGAATCTTAAACTAACGTATTCTCGAATGTAGAATCTTCAACAATTACATTTACAAGTTTTAAATACCTGTAAATTTTCTTTAACTATTTATAAAGTTTATCAATTCTGTTAGAATTAATAGTAGAAAAGATGTTATAGATCGTTAATAAAGAAACAGGTTTAATCTGTAACATTTTTTAAAAACAAAAAGCTCCAAATATTGATGGAGCTTTTATTTACATGAGGTTTTTGTTCAATCTAACTTTATAAATCAATCTTTAACAGGCAATGAACCAGAGCTTACTTTAGCTTCTTTAAACCAAACTTCCGCATAACATCCATTTGCATATTGTTTTTTGATATCTCCATTATATGTTTCAGCCCCAGTATACCAAACGATATTATCTTCTGGTTTTTTTCCATTAGTTTGATTGTATGCTCCTTGTTTAAAATAATTCATTTCCCCAGCATACCCATTTTCTCTTTCTACACCATCACGACCTATTGCAGCATATAATGTTAATATTTGTTGAGGAATATCTGATTTTTTTGCAAATTCAGATTTCAATAAGTCTTTTGTGAATTTAATAGTCTCATGACCTTTACTTGTGAAGGTTAGGTACATTATTCCTTTAAATACGTTAATTTCATAACTAAATTCCTCACCTAATTCAATACCGTTTTCTGGTTCTTTAGGGAATGTAGTTGGACTAGACCCAACAACTGACATATCATTTCCCCAAACTGCTGTTGAATAATCCCATCTTCCAGAGTTGTCATCACTTGCTGTATTAATTTCATAATTCCAAAAAATGGATCCTTTTTTATGTCCAGGAAACTTTTTATAAAATATTTTTATAGGTTCGTTTTCATGTCCTTCATCACTATGGATTTGTCCAACAACAACAGAATAGGAAGCTGCAACTCTTGCATCACCAGAAGTTGAAACTTGCATTACTTTTAGTGTACCCGTTAATTTACCACCAACTTCAGGTATCCAATGTTTTTTTTGTCCTAACTCAGTTCTTGTGTTACTAGAAGTTCTAGATGTAATACCAGAATTAGGCGTTTTGTATACTACCCAATCTGTTTTACCATCATTTGTAGTATAAAAGAAATCTTTATGTTCTGTGTTGGCTAATTCTTTATAACTAGTTCCATCTCCACACAGGATACTCCATTCGTTCATAAATGGAATAACTTGACTTGGGTACGTTATAGTAGATTTTGATTCTTTACTAGTAGCCTTTTTAGTTGAGTTTGAACAACCGGATAGTAATAAAACAATACTAGCAAATAAAACATGCAGCAATAATGATTTTGTGATTTTTAGCTTCATTTTGTTTTTTATATTTAAATTACTTATTATTAAAAAGTTGTATTTAATTTTTTAAAAGGCACTTTCTTCAGCCATTTTTACTACACCGACAGTTAATATTAAATTAGCGAATCGACGCTGTTCACCTGTTTGAATAATTAATGTTGTATTGGGGTTTCTTATTTTATCGTAAAAAGACCAACGTTCCATAGTATCCCATGTTACGTCTCCCAGTAATTTTTTATAAGCATCGTGTATTTCTGCGTTTGCTTCAGCGGGCTTTTCCATAACAATAGCACCTTGAATGGGGCAAACTTCTAGTATGCCTTCTAATACTGTGAGAGCATCTAAAAGTCCTGGTCTAAAGTTGAGGTGGACTGTTGTTGAGTTAGGGCCATTCATTGCGCCAACGGGTAAATTTCCGTCAGCAATAACAACTTGTGCAAAATGACCAGAACGGCCAAGAGCTTCCATAATTGTTGGGTGTATTACTTTAGTTTTTAACATAAGAATGTCCTTTAAAATAGTTGATTTAAAATAAAACACTAGAAGTTATTTATCTTCTAGTGTTTCTTAACTTACTAGGGGTTAATTTTATTTAGCTCAATGTAAATTCAAATGGAATTTATTACATATTGTAAACGCCACCATTGATGTCTAAAGTAGCACCAGTTATAAAACCATCATATTCTGATGCTAAGTATAATACAGCACGTGCTACATCAGCAGCATTACCAGCTCGTTGAATTGGAATACCTGCTATTGTTTCATTCGCTGATTCTTTTGTTGTATGTGTATTGTGAAAAGAAGTACCAAGTATTAGACCTGGAGCAACAGCATTAACTCTTGTTCCTTGAGGTCCTAGTTCTGTAGATAATGCACGTGTAAATGTTAAAATAGCTCCTTTACTAGTAGCATAAACTAGAGATCCTGGATGACCTCCTTTACGCCCTGCAAGTGATGCTAAATTAACAATACTACTGTTTTCATTTTTTGCTAAATAAGGAGCAGCAGCTTTTGTCACAAACATCATAGAAGTCATATTGATATCCATTACTTTATGCCAGAATTCTGCTTCCATTTCGTTTAACATTCTACGAGCTACAAGTGAACCTGCGTTGTTGATTAGTATGTCTATGCCACCAAGTTCTGCTATAGTTTTCTCTACCATTGCATTTGCATCAGCTTCTTTTGTTAAATCTCCACTAATAGCAACTGCTTTTTGTCCTTTGGTAATTGCGTATTCAACCAATTGCTTTGCGGTATCTGCACTTGAAAAATAGTGGATGGCAACATTAGCTCCGTTGTCTATAAAATGTTTCGTGATAGATTCACCAATTCCTTGAGCTCCTGCCGTTATAAGTACGTTTTTACCTTTTAATTTATTATGATTCATATTAGTATGTTATTTATGATCGTTTTTATTGAAATAACCTTGATTAGAAACTGCAGCTTTACTTATCGAAATACTAGCTTTTTTAAACCAAACTTCTGCATAATTTCCGTCTGCATATTGTTTTTGAATATCTCCGCCATGCATTTCAGCACCAGAACACCAATTTTTATTTACTTCAGGAGATTTTCCATTTGTTTGGTTGTAACAACCCAATTTAAAGAAACAACCTTCGCCAGTATATGCTTCTTTTCGTTCTACACCATCTTGACCAATTGGCACAAATAACTTTTGGGTTTGTTCAGGAATATCTGCTTTTGTAGAAAATTCTGATTCGATTAAGTTTTTTGTGAATGTTTTGGTTTCATGACCTTTACTTGTAAACTTTAAGTTCATAATACCATCTTTCACCTCAATTTCATAACTAAATTCTTCGCCTAATTCAATTCCGTCTTTTGGTTCGCTCGGAGGTGTATTTGCATCAGGTCCAACTACAGAAAAATCATTACCCCAAACGGCCAAAGAATAATCCCATCTACCAGAATTATCATCGCCGGCAGTATTAATTTCGTAATGCCAAAAAACAGATCCTTTGGTATGACCAGGATATATTTTGTAGAATATTTTTAGTGGTTCGTTTTCGTGTTTATCCGCACTATGAATCTGACCTACAACCACAGCATGAGACGCTGCAACAGTTTTATCACCAGTTGAAGAAACATTCATTACTTTAAGTGTTGCGGTTAATTTATCATTTGCAGTTTCAGGATACCATTTTTTAATTTGCCCTAATTCTGTTCTTGTATTGTTTGAAGTTCCATGTGTACTACCTGCATTTGGTGCTTTAAAAACAACCCATTCTCCATTGGTATCACTTTCGGTATAAAAGAAATCTTTATTTTCAAAATTATTAGCAATTCCTGCATTTTCACCGTTTCCTAAAACTAATTTCCAGTGATCAAAAAACGGAATAACATCACTTGCGTAAACTGTCTTTTTTGTTTCTGTTTTATCCGATTTTTTTACAGTTTTGTTACAGCTATTAATGATCAGAAAAATACAGATGATTAAGAGTGTTGATGCCGATTTTATTATTTTTTTATTCATTTTATTTTTGATTTATTTTATTGTTTTTCTATATGTTTTGATAATTTAAAGAAGTGTTCATGCATCATTTTTGTTGCAAGTTCAGGGTCTTTAGAGGCTATTGCAAAATAAATATCTTCGTGCTTTTTTATTTCAGAATTAACTCCATCACCTTCACAAACTTTATCTCTATCGTAATTGGCTAGAATTGGTGGTGTAATTAAAAGCATTAATGTTATCAGAGTGGTATTCTTACTTGCCTTAGCGATGGCTAAATGAAATAACAGATCTTCTTCTAAATAATCTTTACCATCAGTAATTCTATCTTTAAAGGCATTTAAAGCTTCTTTTATTCGTTTTAAATCTTCTTCTGATCTTCTTTCTGAAGCAAGACAAACTGTTTTTAATTCTAATGATATTCTTGTTTCCACCAATTCATCAAAAGATGGAGTGTCAAGAGAAATAATTTCATCAACCATACCATTAAATCCAGTCAATCCTATTGCTAATAAAGTTCCACTTTGAGACATTGATTTTACAACACCATAAAATTCTAGCTTTCTGATGGCTTCTCTAATATGGTTCCTTTTTACATCAAATTTTTCTGACATAATTCTCTCAGATGGTAATTTATCTCCACGCTCTAAGTTTTTAGCGTTAATTAAATCACGAATCTTACAAATTACATCATTCTGTACTATTTTATTTGAATTTGTATCTATTAAGCTTATTTTCATGCAATTGATTATTCTATGTTATTACAGAATTTGTGTGTCTAAGTTTTGTTTAAAAATATTCTAAAAGTGCTATGATGCCATTATACGAAATCACTAAAGAAAAGAACAAAGCAGCATACAGACCAATATAAACACCAAGACTTGTTTTGAAATCTTTCATTACTTTTTTACTGCTTAACATTAATATAATTCCAAGGATTACTATTGGTAATACAAATACATTAAATACTTGTGATAAAATCTGAATTTCAATAGGATTTGCGCCAAATGCAGGTCCAATTAAAGCAACCAAACAAGCAATAGCGGTTATGACTCTAAACTGACGCGAATTAGTGTCTAACTCACCAGATTGATAATCTGCAATCAATAAAGGAGCAATTAATAAACAAGGGAATATAGAGGATAAACCAGCACTTAATGCTCCAAAAAAGAAAATAGAAACGGCCCATTTTCCTGCAACTGGTTCTAAAGTATTTGCCATATCTAATACTTGCGTAACTTCTTTACCGTCATAAAACAAAGCACCAGCAGCTACTGCCATTATAACTCCACTAATTACAAAAATTAAAACTGCAGCTGTAATAGAATCTTTTTTCTGTTGATCTAAATTTTTAATCGTCCATCCTTTTCCTTTTACAAATAATGGTCTTGACAAGAATGTAGCAGATGCCATGGTTGTACCAACGAAAGCAGCAACCAACATTTTACCACCAGGAATATCTGGAATAGTTGGTATTAATCCTTTCACTACATCTAATGGCAATGGTTGTACAAAGCATAATGATAATAAAAATGAAAACCCCATTAAGGTTACAAAAATAACTAGTATTTTTTCGAAGAAAGTATATTTACCTACCAACATTAATAAGTAAAAAGTAACAATTATTATTATTGCCGTTATTAAAACGGTTTCATATTTATATGCACTTAATCCTTCAAAATTTACTGCTAGTATTTCAAAAATTATATTTGATGAAATTCCTAAAATACCCATTAGTGAATTCCATTGTCCAAACGTGATTCCAACAATAATTAAAATTGCTAAAATTTTACCGTATTTTAAATGTTTTTTAAATCCGTAAAGCGCAGTTTCACCTGTTAATAGGGCATAATTTCCGTAAGCAAACATTAAAATTCCAGAGAAAGTGCAACTTAATAATAGCACCCATAATAGTTGCATATTAAATTTGCTTCCTGCAACAATCATAGACGTTACACTACCTGTACCTATGGTATAACCAATAGCAAAAATACCTGGCCCAAAGCCTAAAATTAAGGCAATGATTTTTTTGAGAAATGATTTTTTCTGTGTTGATGTATCCATAATATCAGTTAGTTGATGGTTTAGTTAATTTTTAGTTCCAGTTGGTATGATGACTTTTTCCAGAAGTATCATCTAGTCTTTGATAGGTGTGAGCTCCAAAATAATCTCGTTGTGCTTGTATGATATTTGCGGAAGCATATGCAGTTGTAATTCCGTTTAAAAATTGAAGTGCTTCTGCCAAAGCAGGTGTCGTTATATCATTAAGAACACATTCTGAGATCACCTTTTTTGCTGATGGTTTGTATTGATTAACAATAGCGATTAATTTTGGATTCGTTAAAATGTTGGTTGTATTTTTAAATACTTCTACTAAATCTTCCATTAAAGTAGATCTAATAATACAGCCGTTTGTCCAAATTCTAGCAATTTTACTTAAATTCAAATTCCATGAAGACTTAATAGAAGCTTCAGAAATTAATTTAAATCCTTGATAATGATTTATAATTCTAGCAAACTGATAAGCCTCTAAAACGTCATTTGTAGTTATGTTTGCTTTCGAATTATTTACTTCTTTAAAACTTTTATTTAATAGAATACGTTCTTCCTTGTAAAAAGAAATATAACGTGAAAATAATGCAGAAGTAATTAATGTACTTGGTACACCTAATTCCGCAGAAGCAATTGCTGTCCAATTTCCTGTACCTTTATTACCAGCTTTATCTAATATTTTATTTACCAACCAATCGTTACCTTCTTTCTTTCTAAAAATAGAAGTTGTTATTTCTAACAAATAACTGTTTGCAGATTCTTTCCAAGATTCTAAAGTGTTTGCAATTTCATCTGGGTTTTGTCCTAAGTTTTCTAAAATAGTTGCTACTTCTGCTAATAATTGCATTTCTACATACTCAACACCATTGTGTACCATTTTTATAAATTGACCACTTCCTTCAGGACCAACATAAGTGCAACAAGGCAAACCATTTTTGTCTTTAGCTGAAATAGTTTCAAGAAATGGTTGTACACTTTTATAAGCTTCAATATCTCCACTTGGCATTATAGACGGTCCTTTTAATGCGCCTTCTTCACCACCAGAAACTCCTGTTCCTATAAAATGAATGTTTTTTGTTTTTAAATATTCGAAACGTTCTTTGGTTTTCTTATAGTTAGAATTTCCTCCATCTATTAAGATATCGTTTTCAGATAAATGAGGCAGCAAGTCTTCAATAACATAATCTATGGTTTTTCCTGCGTTAACCATAAGCATAATTCTTCTTGGTTGTTGCAATGAGTTTACAAAAGATGAAATATCATCAAAAGCTTCTGAATTTGATAACTCTTTGTGTTCTGCTTTAAAGTTTTTGGCTATATTTTCTTCTACACCATCAACATGTCTATTAAACATAGAAATTTTAAACCCATTATTGGCTAAATTTCTACATAAACTTTTTCCCATAACTCCTAGTCCAAATAATCCAAATTCTGAGGTATTCATTACTTCTTTTTTTATAATTTTTATAATTTTTTTAGGTGATAAACTAATATCAATTTCAATACATTTTTTAGGTTCTTCCAGAATATCAAATTGAGATTTTAATAATTCAGAACTCATAAAATGCCCTTTACGAGCATTAATTCTTTCTTTAATTTGTTCAAAAGAACCATTAAGGAAAACCCATTTTGAACTACATTTTATATTCGTGTTTAAAATACCACGATAACTTTCCTTTAATGCCGAACAAACGATTACACAACCTTTATTAGATAATTGTATTATAGCTAATTTATTTAATGTTTGTAACCACCCTAATCTATCATCATCATTTAATGCTTGTCCGCTAGACATTTTTGCAATATTTTCTTCAGGATGAAAATCGTCTCCGTCAAAAAAAGGAATGTTCAATTCTTGTGCAAGTAGTTTTCCGATAGTGCTTTTTCCACAACCAGAAACTCCCATAATATATATAACTTGTGCTTCGATTTTGTTTGATTTTATTGGGTACCCAAATTGGGTAACCAGATTGGGTACCCAAATATAGGTTTTTTAAATTAAAATATTACTAGAGAATATTTTAATTTTATAAAAAATGTTAATAAATTTAAGTTTACTCTTGAAAAACGAGAGGTTTTAAATAATTTTCGTTTAAAAAGGATAAGGTTTTAACAATGAGATCTTTAGTAAATAGCCTGATTGATGATTTAAAATAACTAAAAGAAAAAACCCATTACTTTTAAAGTAATGGGTTTTTATTTTTTTTAAAATTTCGTTTTATTGATTCAAGCCAATATTTTCAATTTCATTATTTTCTTTTAATAAGATTGATTTCTTACTTGGAATAAAAAGTGTTTTATCTTCCCATTTTGGATTCTTGTAGAAGATGTTTTCTTTTTTGGCGTTTTTGCTAATTTTAACAAAACCATTGTTATATATTAAGCAATTTGAGATAAAGTTATTTTTACCTTTTAAATCTACAGGAGCTTTTACTTTATAACTATTTTCAAAAACTGTATTTGTTATCTCAACATTATGAATTCCTTCTGTTCTAATAATTTTTCCTTTTTCTTGATTATAGACATTACTAAAAACACAATTCTTTACAATTAAATTTCCTCCTGGTATTTCTGGGGTAATTACTTTTCTAAAATAATTTACAGCAGCTTCTTCAATATTCTTAAAAACGGTGTTTTCTAAAATAATAGTATTAGCATTATATTCCCCCATTAAATCTTTATCATAAGATAAATTTAAACCTCTGTAATTGTCTTCAAATCTAGAGTTTATGAAACTTAATGTATCTGCCTTTGTACCGTTATAGGCTTTAAAAACACTACCACCATTTTTATTTGTAAAGTTTTGAAAAGTAATATTGTCTACAAATAAGTTATAAAGTCCAGCTTCTTTTTTGTCTGGAGATACAATTGCATACTTTAAATTAGAATTAACCCCATCTAAAATAGCATTACTAATATTTAATGTGATTCCTTCATTTACTCTAAACAGATAATCAATTGGCTTCTCTAAACCTTTCTTAGCCATTATTATTGTTGCACCACCTTTGTCTCCAATAATAGTAATGTTTTTACCGACTTTAATTTTCTTTTCTAAAAGATATTCTCCAGTTTTTAAATTTAATACAGATCCTGGAGAAGCTTTATCGATTGCTTTTCTTAAAGTTTCTAAACCTGGTTCTACAGTAATATTTGCTGGTTTTATGATAGGAGCAATAATATCTACTTTCCAACCTGGACCAGCTCTTAGTTTTAATGCTTTTGGTAGTTTTTTCGAATCTAAGTTAAAAGCCCCAGCATTAAATACTTGTCTTGCTGTATTAGTAATGTCTTTCTCGTAACTCTTATCATTCTTGGTAACAGCTAATAAATCGCTATTATTTGCTGTAGGAATAAGGAATGAAGCTATTTCTTTAAAATCTATTTTTGTAGGTGAAAAACCTTTTAAAGCTTCAGGAATAGGAGTATCTATATAATTATTATTAAAAGTAATTCCAGAAGTATCATCAACAAAAATAATATTTTTTGAATTCTTGTTGTTATAGATTAAGTTATTAGAAAAATTAACATTTTTAGGTGCTAATGTTTTTTCATCATCTTTTCCTTCTCCAAAAGAAATTGGTCCAGAATTAATAATTGTATTATTTTGAATGTCTACGTTTTTTACTTGGTCGTATCTGTTTAAAGGTGAATTTGGCACTCCATTCATAACAACAATTGATCCTCTGTAACCATCTCCAGTTAATCCTATTAAAAAGTTATTTCTTACAATATGACCTTGGTTTATAACTCTAATTCCTCCTGTTTTAGAAACTCCATTTCCTATAAAAACATTTCGTTCTACTAATGCATTATTTCCATGTCTAAGTGTTAAAGTCCCTTTACTTTCAACAAATAAATTGTCTCTAAAAATATTATCACAAGATTTGTTTGATACAATTTCTATTTCTCCATCACAATTTGCAAAAACATTTCTTTCTACTAATGTTTTAGATGATTTCTTTGAGTTGGCACTTGTACCAATTCTAATTGTTTCTCCACCATTTTTACCTAAATCTGGTCTTGGCCCAAAAAGGTTATTGTCTATTCTATGATTGTTTTCTAAATGTTCTTCTCCTTTTAACCAAACGACTAAAGTTGTTCCTTCGCTTATTTTACCTGTGAAATTATTGTGATCTACTCTGTTGTTTTTACCCCAAAGATCTACCCAATGGTCTTTTAATTCTGTTTCTGTATTATAATAGGATATAGTTGAATTGGTAAAACGACAATTGTTTGCAAATGTTTTTGAGTCTTTTCTAAATTGTACAACAGATTTATATTCTGTATTTCCGTCTTTAAACCAAAGACCTCCTACAATTATATACTCTCCATAAATATTTAAAGTAGAATTACCCGAAATAATTACTTTACCAGCAGTTTCTGCCTTAATTAAAATAGGATTTCCTTCTTCTCCTTTTCCATAAGCGTTTAATTTAACATCTTTCCAAACGCCATTTTTTAGTACAATAACAGCACCAGCTTTTGCAGATTTAATTGCGTTATTATACTCTGTAATGTTTGAGACTAAAATCTCTTGAGCATTTGTTTTAGATATTGTAAAAGCTAAAATTGCTACAAGTGTTAATACTATTTTTTTCATAAAAGAGAATGTAATATTGTTTTTTATTTAATACTTAATCAAAAAGAAAACCAAAATTTAATTGGTTAACCAATTTGGTTAACCAAATGTACGGATATTTATTTAATAAAAAAATAGTGGAGTATTTTGAAGGTGAAAAAGCCTTTATTTTTTTGAGAATATTTGATGCAAAAAAAAACCTTTAGAATTAAATTTCTAAAGGTTTTTTGAAAGTATAAAAAAGATTCTTTTACAATTTAAAAGCTTCTTTTATTGTGTTTACATAATCTAATTTTTCCCAAGTAAAAGTTTCTACTTCTTCAGAAACAGTTTCTCCCATAGGGTTTGTAAATGTAACTGTTTTTATTTCTGGAGTTCTTCCCATGTGACCATAAGCAGCAGTTTCAGAATAAATAGGAGTTCTTAATTTTAAGCGTTTTTCAATAAAGTAAGGACGCATATCAAAAATAGATTCTACTATTTTACTAATTTCTCCATCAGATAAATCTACTTTAGAAGTATTGTACGTTTCAACATTAATACTTGTTGGTTTTGCAACACCAATTGCATAAGAAACCTGAACTAAAACTTCTTTACAAAGTCCTGCAGCAACTAAATTCTTCGCAATATGTCTTGTTGCATATGCGCCAGATCTATCTACTTTAGAAGGATCTTTTCCAGAAAAAGCTCCTCCACCATGAGCACCTTTTCCACCATAAGTATCAACAATAATTTTTCTTCCTGTTAAACCTGTGTCTCCATGAGGTCCTCCAATTACAAAAACTCCTGTTGGATTAATATGATATGTAATGTCGTTTGTAAATAATTTTTGAATGTGAGCGGGTAATTTTGCTACAACTCTTGGAATCAAAATTTCTACAATGTCTTTTTTAATCTTCGCTAACATTACTTCGTCAGACTTGTCAAAATCATCATGCTGAGTAGAAATAACAATCGCATCAATTCTTTGTGGCACATTATCATCAGAATATTCAATTGTAACTTGACTTTTTGCATCTGGTCTTAAGTAAGGAATATCAGTATTCTCTCTTCTTAAAGCTGCTAATTCAATTAACAATCTGTGAGATAATTCTAAAGCCAAAGGCATATAGTTCTCAGTTTCATCTGTTGCATAACCAAACATCATTCCTTGATCTCCTGCACCTTGATCTTCTGGGTTTGCTCTATCAACTCCTTGATTAATATCTGGAGATTGTTCATGAATTGCTGATAAAACTCCACAAGAGTTTCCATCAAACATGTATTCTCCTTTTGTGTAACCAATTTTGTTAATTACATCTCTAGCAATTTTTTGAACATCTAAATATGTTTTAGACTTTACTTCTCCGGCTAAAAATACTTGACCAGTGGTAACTAAAGTTTCACAAGCAACTTTACTTGTTTTATCGAAAGCTAAAAAATTATCGATTAAAGCATCAGAAATTTGATCTGCAACTTTGTCTGGGTGTCCTTCAGAAACACTTTCTGAGGTAAATAAATATGACATATAAATCTTCTTTTATAATATTAAAAATGATTCCTTTATGAAATACATAAAGGTTTCCTTAAAATTTGTCTTTCCTGTGTAAACAGGAATCGAGAAAAATGAAAAGAGATTGCATTGGTCGCTAAAAGTAGTAGATAATTACTGCTTTAGCATTTTTTGTTTCGGCTGATAAATCAGCGTCAGAGGTTGCAATCAGTTCAAATTTTTCCTCTAAAATTCTGTGCAAAGTTACACTATAAATCTAAATATCATAACTTTTCGTAATAATATTTAATTATGGTATCATCAATAAAACAATGTTGACTGTTTGTAAATTAAGTGATAATTATAAAAGATATGCTTTTAATGTGATATTACTATTTCTTAAAAAATAATTTTACTTTTGTTTGGATATTAAGTTTTTATGAACATATATTTGCACTCACAAAGTTCAATAACTTATTGAAATGTTATCAAGAAAGGTGGAGGGATTAGACCCGTTGAAGCCTTAGCAACCCTTTTCGTGAGGAAAAGAAGGTGCTAAATTCTACTTAATTTCAGATTCATTTATCAGAAATTGGATAGATAACCCAAAAGCAATTACACATCCGTGTACTTGTATAATTCTTAATAACATTTTTCTAGTAAGTACATCAATAAACTTGATGCATTCGACTTTTGGTTTAATCGCAAATTGATTCACAATATGCAATATTGTGTTTCTTTTGAAAATGTCATTCATGTGAAAACAGGAATCTAAATTAACTCAAAAAAAATAGAAAAATGAGTACATTAAAATTAGCAACAAACGCATTACATGCAGGGCATGATGTAACAAAAAATGGAGGAACAAGAGCAGTTCCTATTTACCAAACATCATCGTATGTTTTTAACAATTCAGAACATGCAGCAAATCTTTTTTCATTAAAAGAATTAGGTTTTATTTACACACGTTTAAACAACCCAACAAACCAAATTTTACAAGATCGTTTAGCATCTGTAGAAGGCGGAATTGGAGCTGTAGTTTTTGCTTCTGGTACAGCAGCAATTTCAACAGGTTTATTAACGTTATTAAAAGCAGGAGATCATATTGTAGCTTCTAGTAGTTTATATGGTGGTACTTACAATTTGTTAAGTGTTACTTTACCAAGATTCGGAATTACAACTACGTTTGTAGATGCTTCAAATCCTGATAATTTTGCAGCTGCAGTTCAAGACAATACAAGAGCATTTTTTGTAGAATCTTTAGGAAATCCTAAATTAGATGTTTTAGATTTAGAAGCAATTTCTGTACATTCTAAAGCGGCAGAAGTTCCTTTTATTGTTGATAATACGGTTGCAACACCCGTTTTATTGAATCCTATAAAACATGGAGCGGATATTGTAATTCATTCATTAACAAAATATATTGGTGGACAAGGAACTTCTTTAGGAGGCGCAATTGTTGATGCTGGTACTTTTAATTGGGCAAATGGAAAATTCCCTGAATTTACAGAGCCTTCTGCAGGTTACCATGGTTTAAAATATCATGATGCCTTAGGTGCAGCAGCATTTACTTTTAAATTGATTTTAGAAGGATTACGTGATTTTGGTGGCGCTTTAAGTCCAACAAATGCATTTAATATTATTCAAGGATTAGAGACTTTACCAGTTAGAATTAAACAACATTCAGAAAATGCTTTGGCATTAGCAACTTGGTTAGAAGCGCAAGAAGAAGTAACTTGGGTAAATTATCCTGGTTTAGAAAGTAGTAAATACAATGCATTAGCAAAAAAATATTTACCTAAAGGACAAAGTGGAATTGTAACTTTTGGAGCAAAAGGTGGTTTTGAAGCTGCAAAAACAATTGCAGATAAAACAAAAGTATTTTCTTTATTAGCAAATATTGGAGATACAAAATCATTGATTATTCACCCAGCAAGTACAACGCACCAACAATTAGATGAAGCACAACAAGCAAGTGCGGGTGTGAGCCAAGATTTAATTCGTTTATCTGTTGGTATTGAAGATTTAGAAGATTTAAAAGCAGATTTAAAAGCGGCTTTTTCAGAAATATAAAAATAGAATGATAATGTCAGTTCGAGCGCAGTCGAGAACTAAAAACCTTTCGACTGCGCTCAAGGAGACATTTACGAAATAAATAGAAATTGAAAGATTTATTACAACATATTAAGATAAATGATTTTACGACAGAAGCTGGTGCTTTAATTTCTGAAATGAATTTGAGTTATCATGTTTTTGGAAAAAAATTAGGTACAGCTCCTGTGGTATTAATCAATCATGCTCTAACTGGTCACAGTAATGTTGCTGGTAAAGAAGGTTGGTGGCAAGATATTGTTGGTGATAAAAAAGCAATAAATACGGAAGTTTACACCATTTTATCTTTTAATATTCCAGGTAATGGTTTTGATGGTTTTCTAATTGATAATTATAAAGATTTTATTGCAAGAGACGTTGCAAGAATTTTTTTAGAAGGATTATCAACATTAAATATTGATAAATTATTTGCATTAATTGGAGGTTCTTTAGGTGGAGGAATTGCTTGGGAAATGGTTGTTTTAAATAATAAATTGACAAAGCATTTTTTACCAATTGCAACCGATTGGAAATCTACAGATTGGTTAATTGCTAATTGTCAAATTCAAGAACAGTTTTTGGTAAATTCTAGTAATCCAGTGCATGATGCACGTATGCATGCCATGTTGTGTTACAGAACTCCAGAATCTTTTAAAGAACGTTTTCATCGATCTAAAAAAGACGATTCAGATATTTTTGACGTAGAAAGTTGGTTGTTGCATCATGGTAAATCTTTGCAAGAACGGTATCAATTATCTTCTTATAAATTAATGAATCAATTGTTAAAAACGATTGATGTTACTATAGGTGGAAAAAAAGATATTGAAAACTTAGATAAGATTGATGCTAATATTCACATTATTGGTGTTGATTCTGATTTGTTTTTTACTGCGGAAGAAAATAGAGAAACGCATAAAAAGTTAGCGTTAACAAAAGATAACGTTACTTATAATGAGATAAATTCGGTTCATGGACATGATGCTTTTTTGATGGAATATGATCAATTGCAGAAAATTATTGAACCTATTTTTAATAAAGATTACAGAGAAAAGAAGATGAAAGTTTTAAAATTTGGAGGAAAATCTTTGGCCAATGGTAAAGGATTGGAAAATGCAATAGAAATTATTGCAAGTAAATATAAAGACGGAATAGAAATTACGGTTGTTGCCTCTGCAAGAGGGAATTCTACAAACGAACTAGAAGCAATTTTAGAAAAGGCAGCATCAAAAAAAGAATATAAATCAGAATTTGAAAAATTTAAAGAATATCAACTAGAACCTAATAATTCAGTTGATTTCTCTAAAGAATTTTCAAAACTAGAAACTATTTTTGAAGGTGTTTCTTTATTAGGAGATTATAGTCAGAAGATTAAAGATAAAGTTTTAGCTCAAGGCGAATTACTATCTGTAAAGTTAATAGCTAGTTTACTAGAAAAGCAACATATTTCTGCAAATTCTGTAGATTCAAGATCTTTAATTATTACTGATGAAAATTTTGGAAATGCACAACCTATTACTGCAGTTTCTAAAGAAAATGTAATTAGTTATTTTAAGAAAAATAAGAATACTATACATATTGTTTCTGGTTTTATTGCATCAAACAAAAAAGGAGAAACAACTACTTTAGGTAGAAATGGTAGTAATTATACAGCAGCTTTATTGGCGAATTATTTAGATGCTGATGAGTTGCAAAATTATACACATGTAAGTGGCATTTTTACTGCAAACCCAGATTTAGTTGCAGATGCAAAAAAAATTGAACAATTATCATTTTCAGAAGCGAATGAATTGGCAAATTTTGGAGCAACTATTTTACACGCAAAAACAATTATTCCTTTATTAGAAAAGAATATAAATCTTCGAATTTTAAACACGTTTAATAAAGAAGATAGAGGAACTTTAATAACCGCAGAATCATCAACAAAAGGAATTAAATCTATTTCTACGATTGATAATGTTGCTTTACTGAATTTTGAAGGTAGAGGTTTGTTAGGCAAAGTTGGTGTTGATGCTCGTATTTTTAAAACCTTAAGTGATCGAAATATTAGTATAAGTATTATTGCTCAGGGTTCTTCAGAAAGAGGAATTGGGTTAATTATTGATGCAGATAAAGCACAAGAAGCAGTAGCTGCTCTTGAAAAAGAGTTTGAAAATGATTTTTATTCACAAGATGTTAATCAGATCTCAATTGTAAATAATGTTGCAGTAATTTCTATCATTGGTCAAGATTTAAGTGAGTTTCATCATCCTTATAATGCATTGATTAAAAACCAAATTGTACCTGTTTTATTCAATAATACGGTTACTGGAAAAAACGTGAGTTTGGTGGTCAAGAAAGACCAATTACACAAAGCTGTGAATGTAATTCACGGTCAGGTTTTTGGTGTTACTAAAAAAATTAATATTGCCATTTTTGGAAAAGGTTTAGTTGGCGGAACGTTAATTGATCAGATTATTGAAAACACACAATCTGTTTTAGAGAGAAGAAAGCTTCAATTAAATGTTTTTGCAGTTGCAAATTCTAAAAAAGTATTACTAAATAAAAACGGAGTTTCTAAAGACTGGAAAGAAAATCTTTTAGAAAATGGAGATTCAACTACTACTGTTAATGATATAATATCATTTGCAAAAGAACATCATTTTGAAAATTTAATTGTGGTAGATAATACTGCAAGTGTCAAATTTGTCAGTAATTATATTCCTTTTATAGAAGCTGGTTTCGATTTGGTTTCTTGTAATAAAATTGCAAATACGTTATCTTTTGATTTTTACAAAGAAGTAAGATCAAAATTAAAAGAATACAAAAAGCAATATCTGTATGAAACGAATGTTGGTGCAGGTTTACCTTTAATTGATACCATTCGTTTATTACATGAATCTGGAGAAAATATCACTAAAATTAGAGGTGTTTTTTCAGGGAGTTTAAGTTACCTTTTTAATACATTTTCTGCTGAGAATGTTCCTTTTTCTAAAACATTACAAGAAGCAATTGATAAAGGTTTTACAGAACCAGATCCGAGAGAGGATTTAGGTGGAAATGATGTTGCTAGAAAATTACTAATTTTAGCAAGAGAATTAGATTTAGAAAATGAATTATCAGAAGTTGAGATTAAAAATCTAATTCCGGAAAACCTAAGAAATGGTTCTGCGGATGAATTTCTAGGTAGATTAGAATTGTTAAATGATGAATATCAAACTTTAAAAGACAATCAAAAGCCAAATCACGTTTTACGTTATATTGGCGAATTAAGTGGAGATTTATCACAAAATAAAGGGAAGTTAGAAGTAAAATTAGTTTCCACACCAGAAAGTACGCCATTAGGATCTTTAAAAGGTTCTGATGCAATATTTGAAATTTATACAGAATCTTATGGAGAACAACCAATTGTAATTCAAGGAGCAGGAGCAGGAGCAAGTGTAACCGCAAGAGGAGTTTTTGGAGATATTTTAAGATTAGCAAAACATAACAATTAAACAAAGTATGCAGTTTTTAGTTGGCAGTAATTCAGTCAAGAAAAAAAACTGATTGATAAAAGATAAAGAAACAAGAGAAAAGAGGCAAGAATCAAGAGAAAAGAATAAGGTTTTAGTCTTGATTCCTGTTTCTAAAAGCGATAGCGGTCTTGATTCTAAATAACAAAATAATGAAAAAACATTTCGAAACAGAAGCAATAAGAAGTCAAACAGAAAGAAGTCAGTTTTCAGAACATTCTACACCATTATATTTAACATCGAGTTTTGTTTTTGATGATGCAGAAGACATGCGTTCATCCTTCGCAGAAGAAAAAGAGCGTAATTTATATAGCCGATTTACAAACCCAAATACAACTGAATTTGTAGATAAAATTGTAGCTATGGAAGGAGCAGAGGCAGGTTATGCTTTTGCAACAGGAATGGCAGCTATTTTTTCATCTTTTGCAGCTTTATTGAGTGCTGGAGATCATATTGTTTCTTGTAGATCTGTATTTGGATCAACGCATGGAATGTTTACAAATTATTTACCAAAGTGGAATATTGAGACTTCTTATTTTAAGGTTGATGAGGTAGATTTAATTGAAAGTTTAATCCAAGAAAATACAAAGGTTCTTTATATAGAAACTCCAACGAATCCTGCTGTAGATATTTTAGATTTAGAGTTGATTGGAAAAATCGCCAAAAAACACAATCTTATATTTATTGTCGATAATTGCTTTGCAACACCATACATTCAGCAGCCAATTAAATTCGGAGCAGATTTAGTAATTCATTCTGCAACAAAATTAATTGATGGACAAGGAAGAGTTTTAGGAGGAGTAACAGTTGGTAGAGCAGATTTATTGAGAGAAATTTATCTTTTTGCAAGAAATACTGGTCCTGCAATGTCACCATTTAACGCTTGGGTATTGTCTAAAAGTTTAGAAACTTTATCAATTAGAGTTGAAAAACATTGTGAAAATGCTTTAAAAGTTGCCACTTTCTTAGAAGAGAATAAAAATGTAGAATTTGTAAAATACCCGTTTTTAAAATCACATCCTCAATATAAAGTAGCTAAAAACCAAATGAAATTAGGAGGGAACATTGTTGCTTTCGAGATTAAAGGAGGAATTGAAGCTGGAAGAAAATTTTTAGATAAAATAAAAATGTGTTCATTATCTGCTAATTTAGGAGATACAAGAACAATTGTAACGCATCCTTCATCTACAACACATGGTCGATTATCTGTAGAAGATCGTTTAGAGGTTGGTATTACAGATGGTTTAGTAAGAGTTTCTGTAGGATTAGAACATGCAGATGATATTATAGCAGATATTCAGCAAGCTTTAGAGTTGTAATAAATACTTCAAAAATATAAAAGCGTGAATTATAGATTTTTAAATATCTGTGATTCATGCTTTTTTAATTATAAAAGTTTATCCTACTATTTTACTATGGTAATTACTTTTAATTATGTAATTTTGTTTCATGCTTTCAAAGAAAACAAAATACGGTATTAAAGCGCTTACATATTTAGCAAGACAAGAGAACAGAACTCCTGTTTCTATTGCTACTATATCTAAAAGTGAAAATATTTCTTTAAAATTTTTAGAAAGTATTCTATTAACACTTCGTAAAAATGGTTTATTAGGATCAAAAAAAGGAAAAGGTGGTGGTTACTATCTTTTAAAAGAACCTAGTGACATTCAAATGACTGCAGTAATGAGAATCCTAGAAGGTCCAATTTCTATGATTCCTTGTGTGAGTTTAAATTTTTATGAAAAATGTGATGATTGCCCAGATGAAAACGCTTGTGCTGTTCATAAATTAATGGCTCAATTACGAGATAGTTCATTAAAAATCTTTAGAAACACTACGCTTTCAGATTTGTGTAATTGCTAAAAACCGATCTTCTTATCTTATTAAATTGTATTCAATACTAAATCCTTGTAGTAATTGCGTATTCCTAATTTTTTCGCCTTTTTTTTATTAATCTACTAATTCTATAGGAATTAAGTAATTTTTAAGTTTTTATTTCGTCTACTTTTCTATAAATAATGTATTTTTGCTTACCCTACTAAAGCAGTAGGATAATTATTTGAATTAATTTTTTTTATGATTTTAGACCAAATCATTTTTAGCAAAAAAGCATCTAGTAAAGGTTTTGAAGACGATAAAACTTCTGAAAAACCTTTACGAAGTGTATTGAAAGCTTTAAGCTGGAGAGTAGTAGGAACGATAGATACTTTAATAGTGTCTTATCTTTTAACAGGTGAAATTGCCTTAGCGACATCTATAGCATCGGTAGATTTTTTAACAAAATTAGTTTTGTATTTCTTTCACGAAAGAATATGGAATAAAATAAAATGGGGTAAGTAATGAGCTTAAACTTAGAGCAAATTAACGAAGAATTAAAAGGTAAAAGTCCGGCAGAAATTATTGCTTGGGCAGTTTCTTTTGCAAAAAATCCAGTAATTACAACAAACTTCAGACCTTATGAAGTTGCTATTTTAAAAGCAGTTACTGATGTGCAAAAAGATATAAAAGTGATTTGGTGCGATACAGGTTATAATACTGTACAAACTTATAAGCACGCAGAAGAAATTATTAAAAAACTGAATTTAAACATTCATTTATATACACCTAAACAAACAGCTTCTCATAGAAATGTTGTTTTAGGAGTTCCGTCGGTAGAGGACCCAAAACACGTCCTTTTTACAGAGCAAGTAAAGTTAGAACCTTTTTCAAGAGCAATGAAAGAGCATCAACCAGATGTTTGGTTTACTAATCTAAGAAAAGGTCAAACTGCATTTAGAAACAGTATCGATATTGTTTCTCAAAGTAAAGACGGAATAGTAAAAGTAAGTCCATTTTATAATTGGACAGATGAAGAGTTAGATACTTATTTAGTCGAAAAAGATTTACCAAATGAGTTTACATATTTCGATCCAACAAAAGTAGAAAGTAACCGCGAATGTGGTTTACATATCTAAAAGACATATAATTATGAGTCAAAAAATAATACAAGTAGATGCTTTAGAAAGTGAAGCAATTTATATTTTTAGAGAAGTAGTAGCGCAGTTTGAAAAACCTGTGTTGTTGTTTTCTGGAGGAAAAGACAGTATAACTTTAGTGCGTTTAGCACAAAAAGCATTTTATCCTGCAAAAATTCCTTTTCCATTAATGCATATTGATACTGGACATAATTTTCCTGAAACGATTGAATTTAGAGATCGTTTAGCAAAGGAATTAGGTGTTGAGTTAATTGTAAGAGATGTACAAGACAATATTGATAGTGGTCGTGTAAAAGAAGAAACTGGTAGATATGCAAGTAGAAATATGTTGCAAACAGAAACTTTATTAGATGCTATTGAAGAGTTTGGTTTTGATGCGTGTATTGGAGGAGCAAGAAGAGATGAAGAAAAAGCGAGAGCTAAAGAAAGAATTTTTTCTGTAAGAGATGATTTCGGACAATGGGATGAGAAAAACCAACGTCCAGAAGTATTTGATATGTTAAACGGACGTATTGATTTAGGTCAGAATGTACGTGTTTTTCCAATTTCAAATTGGACAGAATTAGATGTTTGGTCTTATATCGAACAAGAAAATATCGAAATCCCTTCAATCTATTTTGCACACAAAAGAAAAATATTTGTTCGTGATGGAATGATTTGGTCTGCAGATGATGCCGTTGTTTTTAGAGATAAAGAAGAAGAAGTAGAAGAAAGAATGGTTCGTTTTAGAACTGTAGGAGATATGAGTTGTACAGCAGCAGTTTTATCTGAGGCAGTTGACATTGCAAAAGTTGTTGAAGAAATTAGAGATTCTTCAATTTCAGAAAGAGGAGCAAGAATTGATGATAAGCGTTCTGAAGCTGCAATGGAAAAAAGAAAACAACAAGGTTATTTCTAAAATACTTTGGGCGTTTTAACGGGCTTTCCACTATATCTTTTTTTGAAAAAACAAAAAAAGGATGTCGTTTCAATCCCTAACGCAACTATTTGCAAACACCTTACAGAATTTAAACGCTTTTGTAAGTATTAAAAAAGAATACAAATTAAGCTAAAAGCCAAAGGCCAATAGCGAACAGCTGATAAAAAATGAAAGTACTAAAAATAGCAACAGCAGGAAGTGTAGATGATGGTAAAAGTACCTTGATTGGTCGTATTTTATATGATACAAAATCATTGACTGACGATAAATTAGAAGCAATTGAAGAAAAAAGTAGACAACGTGGTTTCGATTATCTAGATTTTTCTTTAGCAACTGATGGTTTAGTTGCAGAGCGTGAACAAGGAATTACAATTGATGTAGCACATATTTATTTTTCAACTCCATCAAAAAGTTTCATTATTGCAGATACTCCAGGTCATATTGAGTATACAAGAAATATGGTAACTGGTGCTTCAACTGCACAAGCTTCTATTGTTTTAATTGATGCAAGAAACGGGGTTATAGAACAAACTTACAGACACTTTTTTATCAATAATTTATTGAGAATTAAAGATGTTGTAATTGCCATAAATAAAATGGATTTAGTTGATTTTTCTGAGGAAAAATACAATGCGATTAAAGCAGAAATTGAATACATAGCAAGTAAAAGTGAATATAAAGGTCAGAATTTAACATTTATTCCAATGTCTGCTTTACAAGGAGATAATGTTGTAAATAAATCAGAAAATACTCCTTGGTATAACGGTGATACATTAATGGATCACTTAGAGAAATTAGATGTAGAAGATATTAATGATGCTTCTCAAACTCGTTTTCCTGTGCAAACAGTTATCAGACCAAAAACCGAAGAATACCACGATTTTAGAGGGTATGCAGGTAAAATTTATGGAGGAGATTTATCCGTAGGAGATGAAATTGCTGTTTTACCTTCTCAAACAAAATCGAAAATTAAGACGATTAATTTCTTCGATAAAGAGTTTGAAACTGCAAAAAGAGGAAGTTCTGTTACAATTACTTTAGAAGATAATGTAAATGTAAGTAGAGGAGATATGTTAGTGAAAGTGAATGAAGAGCCAACAATTGCAAAACAATTAGAAGCAACTATCTGTTGGATGGATAAAGAACCTTTACAAGCATCACAAAAATATTACATCAAACATGGGGTAAATGATGCACAGGCAAAAATTACGCAATTATCAAGTATCATTAAAACTGATTTTTCTGGAATAGAAGAAAATCCATCAGAATTAGTATTAAATCAAATAGGAGATATACAATTAAAATTAAGTAAACCACTATTAGTAGATTCTTATAAAGACAATAAATCTAATGGATCTTTTATTTTAATCAATCCAAAAACGAACAATACAGTAGGAGTCGGTTTTATAAAATAAATCAACTAACAAACTAGCCACCACAACCAACCACCAATATTAAACCATGCAAACCTTTAGAACAGAAATAGAAAATCCAATTGTGGAGAGAGATATTATTGAATTGGCAGATAAAATTGCTGCATTTAATAATCTACAAATAGATGAAGAAAAATTTAGAAGTTTACGTTTAGCAAGAGGAGTTTACGGTCAGCGTCAAGAAGGCGTACAAATGATTCGTATTAAACTTCCTTATGGTAAAGTAATGAGTAATCAATTACGAAGAATATCTGAAGTTTCAGACGAATATTCAAGAGGAAGATTACATATTACTACACGTCAAGATATTCAGATTCATTATGTGGATTTAAATAGAACTCCAGAATTGTGGGCAGAATTAGAACGTGATGATGTTACGTTAAGAGAAGCTTGTGGAAACGTTGTAAGAAATGTTACTGCATCTGAAACTGCTGGAATTGATGTTGATGAACCTTTTGATGTTTCTCCTTATGCAGACGCATTATTTAAGTTCTTTTTACGTAACCCAATTTGTCAAGAAATGGGACGTAAATTCAAGGTTTCTTTTTCTTCTACGGATGAAGATACTGGTTTATCTTATTTACATGATTTAGGATTTATTGCTAAAATTGAAAACGGAGTTAGAGGTTTTAAAGTGATGGTTGCAGGAGGATTAGGTTCTCAGCCAAGACATGCTGAAACGTTGTATGAGTTTTTACCTTCGGATAAAATTATTCCTGTAATGGAAGGGGTTTTAAGAGTTTTTGATCGTTTTGGAGAACGTAAAAGTAGAGCCAAAGCAAGAATGAAATTCTTGTTAAAAGATATCGGTTTAGAGGCTTTTAGAAACTTAATTGAAGAAGAACAAAATGCAATTGAATTTAAAACGGTTGCTATTGATGCTGAATCTTATGTAGCATCAACACCAGTTTCAATTGAAGCTCCAGAAGTAGAAATTAAAGACCAAGCAGCTTTCGATTTGTGGAAATCAACAAACTTGATTCCTCAAAAGCAAGAAGGATATGTTGCAATCGGAATTAAAGTTTTATTAGGAGATTTTTATACTGATAAGGCACGTTTATTAGCAGGTTTAGTTGATAAGTATGCAGCAGGAGAAATCCGTTTAACATTACGTCAAAATATTGTAATTCCTTTTGTGAAGGAAGATTTAGTGCCACTTTTCTATCAAGAATTAAAGAAATTAGAATTTGTAGAAGCAGGTTACAATAAAGCGGTAGATATTACAGCTTGTCCAGGTACTGATACTTGTAATTTAGGAATTTCAAGTAGTACAGGAATTGCAGAAGAATTAGAAAAAGTGATTGCTGCAGAATATCCTCAGTATTTGAAAAATGAAGATTTAGTTATAAAAATCAGTGGTTGTATGAATGCTTGTGGACAACACAATATGGCAAACATTGGTTTTCAAGGAATGACTGTTAGAACTCCAGATAAATTAGTTGCACCAGCATTACAAGTTTTGTTAGGCGGAGGTAATTTAGGAAACGGAAACGGAGCTTTTGCGGATAAAGTAGTAAAAGTACCAAGTAAAAGAGGTCCTGAAGCTTTGCGAAGAATTTTTAATGATTTTGAAGCGAATGGAAACGGACAGCAATTTGTTGAATACTATAAAGAAAAAGGTGAAAAATATTTTTACGATTTCTTAAATGATTTACAAGATGTTACTAATTTAACTCAAGAAGATTTTATCGATTGGGGAGAAGAAGAAAAGTATTTAAAAGAAATAGGAATTGGAGAATGTGCAGGTGTTGTTATCGATTTAATTGCCACTTTGTTTTTAGAAAGTGATGAAAAGATTGAAAATGCAAATGAAGCTTTCGGTAACGGAGTGTATTCTGGCGCTATTTATTATGCATATCAATCTATTGTTAATTCTGCAAAAGCATCTTTATTAGCAGCAGAAAAGAAAACAAATACACACGCAAGTATTATTTCTCAATTCGATGAAGAATTTATTTCATCAGGAAAAATAGATTTAGGCACTTCTTTTGCTGATTTAATTTATCAAATCAATAAATTTGCGCCAACTGCAGAATTTGCTGAGAAATATATTAAAGATGCAGGTAGGTTTTTACAAGAAGTAAGAGCTTATAGAGAAGCAGAAACTTCTGTTGCACAATAGTAATAAAAGAAAAAGATGAGTATTAAAACACCAAAGTTAACAGTTGTAGGAGCTGGACCTGGAGATATAGATTTAATCACTGTAAAAGCTATTAAAGTTTTAAAAACTGCAGATGTAGTTTTGTATGATGCTTTGGTAAATGAAGAGTTATTAGAGTATATCAATCCAGAAGCCGAACAAGTTTTTGTAGGAAAACGAAGAGGGTGTTATAAATATCAACAAGAACAAATAAACGAATTGATTGTTGCTCGAGCAAAATCGAGTGGACATGTAGTTCGTTTAAAAGGTGGAGATCCATTTATTTTTGGTAGAGGTGCTGAAGAAATGGAGTATGCCGCAAGTTTTGGTTTAGAGGTTGATGTTGTTCCAGGAATTTCATCATCATTAGCAGTAGCTGCTTATCAAAATATACCATTAACAAAACGTGGAAGTGCAGAGAGTTTTTGGGTAATTACAGGAACTACTAAAGATCATAAAATATCGAATGATATTGAATTGGCTGCAAAGTCAAATGCGACTGTAGTTGTTTTAATGGGAATGAGTAAGTTGCCACAAATTGTAAAATTGTTTCAGGCTGAAGGAAAAAATAATTTACCTGTAGCAATTATTCAAAGAGGAACAACTTCTAGAGAAAAACTAGGAATCGGAACTGTAGATACTATAGAGAGTATTGTTGCTGAAAAGGAATTGAAAAATCCTGCAATTATTGTGTTGGGAGAAGTTGTAAAACATCGTCAAGCAATTTTAGATATTAAGCTGCAATATGCAAACGAGTTAAACGGATAATTTTATGGAAAGAAATAATTTATATCCTATTTTTTTAAAAACCAAAAATCTAAATGTTTTAATAGTTGGAGGAGGTTTTGTTGCTGAAGAAAAATTAACTTTCTTATTAAAATCAAGTCCAGATGCTAAAGTTTTAATGGTTTCACCTTTGTTTAGAGAAGGAACTATTGAATTGGCAAAAAAAGGGTGTGTTACTTTAGTTGAAGATGTATATCAGAAAAAATATTTACAAGGAAGACATATTGTGGTTGCAACTACAGATATTCCAGAAGTAAATGTACAAGTTTGGAAAGATTGTAGAGCAGAAGCAAAATTGGTAAATGTTGCTGATAATCCACCTTATTGCGATTTTTATATGGGAGGTATTGTAACCAAAGGAAACGTAAAAGTGGCAATTTCTACAAACGGAAAATCGCCAACAACAGCTAAAAGATTACGTCAATTTTTTGAGGATGTTATTCCTGAAAATGTAGATGATTTGGTAAAGAATTTAAACGAGTTTAGAAAAACAATAAAAGGAGATTTCGAACAAAAAGTAGAAACATTAAACGAATTCACCAAAGGATTAATAGAGAAAAAATAATGTCATTGCAAATAGAGTGAAGCAATCTATAATTTTAATTTAGATCTTTCGACTTCATTTTATTTCGCTCAAAATGACACCAAACTGTCATTTCGAACGAAGCTTTAGCGTAGTTGAGAAATCTCAGCAAAAATTTAAGAAAATAAGAATTACAAACAAGATGATTACAACAGATATACTAATTATTGGAGCAGGACCAACAGGATTATTTACAATTTTTGAAGCTGGTTTATTAAAATTAAAATGTCATTTAATTGATGCATTACCACAACCTGGAGGGCAATGTTCTGAAATTTATCCAAAGAAACCTATTTATGATATTCCTGCATATCCAGAAATTTTAGCAGGAGATTTAACGCATAAATTAATAGAGCAAACAAAGCAATTTGAACCTGGTTTTACATTAGGAGAAAGAGCTGAAACGATAGATAAACAAGAAGATGGTACTTTTATTGTTACAACTAATAAAGGAACAAAACACCATGCTAAAATTGTTGCGATTGCTGGAGGTTTAGGTTCTTTTGAACCAAGAAAACCAGTAATTCCAAATATTTTAGATTTTGAAGATAAAGGTGTTGAGTATATTATTAAAGAGCCAGAATTTTATAGAAATAAAAGAGTTGTAATTTCTGGAGGTGGAGATTCTGCTTTAGATTGGGCTGTATTTTTATCTAATGTTGCTTCTGAAGTAACTTTAATTCACAGAAGAAACGAATTTAGAGGAGCTTTAGATTCAGTTGAAAAAGTACAAGAGTTAAAGGATTTAGGAAAAATCAGAATGATTACTCCAGCAGAAGTAAAAGGAATTATTGGTACTGATAAAGTAACAGGTGTTTCTGTTGAGAAAAAAGGCGAAGATGCTTTTGTTGTTGATACAGATCACTTTATTCCTTTGTTTGGATTATCTCCAAAATTAGGTCCAATTGCAAATTGGGGATTAGAAATTGAGAAAAATGCGATTAAGGTAAATAACGCTTTAGATTATCAAACAAATATTCCAGGAATTTACGCTATTGGTGATGTTAATACATATCCAGGGAAATTAAAATTGATTCTTTGTGGTTTCCACGAAGCTACTTTAATGTGTCAAAGTGCATATAAAAGAATCTTCCCGGATAAAAAATATGTAATGAAATATACTACAGTTGGTGGTGTAGAGGGTTTTGATGGTACAAAGAAGGAAGCACCAAAAGCAGTTGTAAAAGCAATTCAATAGTAAGTTTTTTGTTAGGTTTACGTAACTTTGCAGACAATATTAATAAAAGAAGGAATAGTGCAAGACATAAATATTAAAATCACAGACAGAAACGGTGAAACTCACGAAGTTGTAGCGCCTACAGATATGGCAATGAATCTTATGGAAGTTGTTCGTTCATACGAATTAGCAGAAGAAGGAACAATTGGTGTTTGTGGAGGAATGGCAATGTGTGCTTCTTGTCAATGTTATGTGACTTCAGAAACTGAATTACCAGAAATGTCTGATGATGAAGATGCAATGTTAGCAGAAGCTTTCAATGTAGAAGATAATAGTAGATTAGGTTGTCAAATACAAATGACACCTGCAATGGAAGGATTAGAAGTAATATTAGCACCAGAATCGTAAGGGCTAGAATGAAAGAAACAGAACAAATAGTAGCGTTTAAAAACTACAGTATGTGTTTAAGGGATGCTGTAGGTAATTTTACCAAACAATTAATTAATAATTTGTTTGATGTAAATCATTTGTCTGAAAGTGGCCCAGAAACAAGACTTAAATTTTTAAGAATTTTAGAAAGATTATCTGTTGAAAACGGAGAAGGTTTGTGGAATGATTTTGAAGATTCTTTTGTTACTATTAGAACAAAATTAGATTTAGATGCAGCTGCTGCTGAAAAAAATGATCCTGCTGCAAAAAGTTTGGAAGAAGTTTATTTAGCGTATCCTGGTTTTTATGCAATTGCTGTACATCGTTTAAGTCATCAATTATTACAATTAGAAGTTCCTGTTTTACCCAGAATGATGAGTGAATTTGCTCACAGTTCTACAGGTACAGACATTCATCCTGGAGCAGAAATAGGAGATTCATTTCATATAGATCACGCAACAGGAATTGTTATTGGAGAATCTGCCATTATAAAATATAATGTGCAAATTTTTCAAGGAGTAACTTTAGGAGGTATTCAAGTAAAAAAGAGTTTAGCATCAACAAAAAGACATCCAACAATTGAAAGTGGTGTTGTTATTTATGCAAATGCAACCATTTTAGGAGGTGATGTTGTTATAGGAAAAAACTCTGTAATAGGAGCTAATGTCTGTATTACTGAATCGGTTCCAGAAAATTCGATTGTTACAGTTCAATCAGAAAATAATATTTTTCAAAAAAGAAATTAGAAATATGAAAACTAAAAGTATCATAGATTTTGTAGGAAACACACCTTTGGTGGAAGCTCAAAATATTTTTCAAAAAGAAGGAGTTACCTTATTGTTAAAACTAGAAGGGAATAATCCTGGAGGAAGTGTTAAAGATAGAGCAGCTTATAATATGATTTCTGAAGCTTTAAAAAGAAAAAATATTAGAAAAGGAGATACTTTAGTTGAAGCAACTAGTGGAAACACTGGTATTGCATTAGCTTTAATGGCAAAAGTGTTGGGTGTGAATATGGTACTTACAATGCCAGAAAACTCAACGATTGAAAGAGTAAAAACAATGCGTGCTTATGGTGCTGAAGTAATTTTAACTCCTGCAGATAAAGGTATAGAAGGTTCTATCGATTATGCTTTAAAATTAAAATATAAGAAAGGATATTTTAGATTGAATCAATTTGATAATACAGATAATTCTAAAGCACATTATAAAACGACTGGACCAGAAATTTGGAGAGATACTGAAGGAACTGTTACTCATTTTGTTTCGGCAATGGGAACAACAGGAACTATAATGGGAGTTTCAGATTATTTAAAAGAACAAAATAAAGACATTAAAATTGTTGGAGCTCAACCTAAAGATGGTGCTAAAATACCGGGTATTAGAAAATGGCCAGAAGAATATTTACCAGCAATTTTTAATAGAAATAAAGTTGATGAAGTATTAGAAGTTAGTGAAGAAGAAGCTAAAGCTATGACACAAAGGTTGGCTGCTGAAGAAGGTATCTTTGCAGGAATGAGTAGTGGAGGTTCTGTAGCAACTGCATTAAAAGTAGCAAATTCTATAGATAAAGGAGTAGTAGTAGCAATCATTTGCGATAGAGGAGACCGTTATTTATCATCAACATTATTCGAAAAAGAATAGATTTTACAAATACACTCTACAAATAAAAAAATAATCCTTTTCTTTGTAGTTCAGTTCATAAACTTATTGATACCGTTATCACGAAAGGTAGAGGGATTAGACCCGCTGAAGCCTTAGCAACCCATTTCGTTAAGAAATAAAGGTGCTACATTCTACAGATTATCTTGAACAAGTTTCATTAATTAATCTGACAGATAACAGCGAAAATTTCACTTTTCCTGATGACATATTGATAAAAATATCAAAAAATGTCAAACATATATAAAGCTTTACAAGAACGAATTTTGGTTTTAGATGGTGCCATGGGTACTATGCTACAAGCCTATAAATTTACGGAAGAAGATTTTAGAGGAGAACGCTTTAAAGATTATCCAACTCCATTACAAGGGAATAATGACTTGTTATCAATTACGCAACCAGAAGCAATTAAAACGATTCATGGTAAGTATTTTGAAGCAGGTGCAGATATTATAGAAACCAATACTTTTTCTGGAACTACAATTGCAATGGCAGATTACCAAATGGAAGATTTGGTATATGAACTAAACTATCAATCTGCAAAAATTGCAAAAGAAGTTGCCGTTGAATTTACGGAGAGAGAACCTCATAAACCTCGTTTTGTAGCAGGTTCAATAGGTCCAACAAATAGAACTGCAAGTATGTCTCCAGATGTAAATGATCCTGGTTATAGAGCAGTTACTTTCGATGAATTAAGAATTGCTTACAAACAGCAAACAGAAGCTTTAGTTGATGGTGGAGTTGATTTACTTTTAGTAGAAACGGTGTTTGATACTTTAAACGCAAAAGCAGCTTTATTTGCTATTGAAGAAGTAAAAGACGAAAGAAATATTGATATTCCTATAATGCTGAGTGGTACAATTACTGATGCTTCCGGAAGAACATTATCTGGACAAACAGCAGAAGCATTTTTAATTTCTGTTTCACACATACCTTTATTAACTGTTGGTTTTAATTGTGCTTTAGGAGCCAATTTATTACAACCGCATTTAGAAGCAATTGCAAGTAAAACTGACTTCGGAATTTCTGCACATCCAAACGCAGGATTACCAAATGCTTTTGGAGAATATGATGAAACTCCAGAAGAAATGGGAGAGCAAATTGAAGAGTATATGAAAAAGGACTTAATCAATATTATTGGAGGTTGTTGTGGTACAAGTCCTGCACACATTAGAGAAATAGCAAATGTTGCAGCAAAATATAAACCAAGACAGCATTCAGAAAAACATTAAGCTTAGAGATGATATTAGAAGTAGCCTTATTAAATGTAAAGAGAGGTCTTTCTGAGGATTTTGAAAATAATTTCAAAAAAGCAGAACGTATTATTTCTTCTATGAATGGATATATTTCTCATCAATTAAAGAAATGTTTAGAACAAGAAGATAAGTATATTTTATTAGTCAATTGGGAAACAATTGAAGATCACGAAATCGGATTTAGAAAATCTGATGAATACCAACAATGGAAAGAATTGTTACATCATTTTTATGAACCTTTTCCAACTGTAGAACATTATAAATAATGAAGATAAAGCAAACAAAATATATGAAATTGTCTGGTTTAGAACCTTTGGTTTTAAACGAGAATAGCAATTTTATTAATGTAGGAGAAAGAACGAATGTTGCAGGATCTAAAAAATTCTTACGTTTAATAAAAGAAGAAAAATTTGATGAAGCTTTAGATGTTGCTAGACATCAAGTAGATGGTGGAGCGCAAATTATCGATATTAATTTTGATGATGGTTTAATTGATGGAAAAGAATCAATGGTTCGTTTCTTGAATTTAATTGCTGCAGAACCAGATATTTGTAGAGTTCCAATTATGATTGATAGCTCTAAATGGGAAATCATTGAAGCTGGATTAAAGGTTGTACAAGGTAAGTGTGTTGTAAATTCAATTTCTTTAAAAGAAGGAGAAGAAAAATTTATTTGGGAAGCAAAACAAATAAAGCGATATGGTGCCGCTGTAATTGTAATGGCTTTTGATGAAACTGGTCAAGCAGATAATTACGAAAGAAGATTAGAAATAGCCAAACGTTCTTACGATGTTTTGGTAAATAAAGTTGGCTTTGCATCCGAAGATATTATTTTTGATTTAAATATATTCCCAGTTGCAACAGGAATGGATGAGCATAGAAGAAATGCCATCGATTTTATTGAAGCAACACGTTGGGTAAGACAAAATTTAGAAAATGTTTCTGTAAGTGGAGGTGTAAGTAACGTATCATTTTCTTTTAGAGGAAATAACGGAGTTCGTGAAGCAATGCACACTGTGTTTTTATATCATGCAATTCAAGCAGGTATGAATATAGGAATTGTAAATCCTGCAATGTTAGAAATTTACGATGATATTCCTAAAGATTTATTAGAACATGTAGAAGATGTTATTTTAGATAGAAGAGAAGATGCAACTGAACGTTTATTAGATTTTGCTGAAACAGTAAAAGGATCTAAAGTTGGTAAAACAGCAGATTTATCATGGAGAGAAAATCCTTTACAAGATAGAATTACACACGCTTTAGTAAAGGGAATTGATGCCTTTATTATTGAAGATATAGAACAAGCGAGACAAGAAGCAGCTGCACCAATTGAAGTTATTGAAGGCAATTTAATGACGGGTATGAATGTGGTTGGAGATTTATTTGGAGCAGGAAAAATGTTTTTACCTCAGGTTGTAAAATCTGCTCGTGTAATGAAAAAAGCTGTAGGATATTTAAATCCGTTTATTGAAGCAGAAAAAGGAGATAAACAAGAACCTGTTGGTAAAATATTAATGGCGACTGTTAAAGGTGATGTTCATGATATTGGTAAAAATATTGTAAGTGTAGTATTGGCTTGTAATAATTATGAAATTGTAGATTTAGGTGTCATGGTTCCGCCAGAAAAAATCATTGAAGCAGCAATTAGAGAACGTGTAGATGCTATTGGATTATCAGGGTTAATTACACCTTCTCTTGATGAAATGGTATACTTAGCAAAAGAAATGCAACGTCAAAATTTTGAAGTTCCATTATTGATTGGAGGAGCAACGACTTCTAAAGCGCATACTGCTGTTAAGATTGATACGCAATATAATAAAGCGGTTGTTCATGTAAATGATGCATCTAGAGCAGTAACTGTCGTTGGTGACTTATTAAATAAGAAAACATCACATGAGTATGTTGCTAAAATGAAAAAAGATTATGATGAATTTAGAACTAAGTTTTTAAAACGAGGTAAAGAAAAATCATACGTTTCATTAAATGAAGCACGTAAAAGAAAATATAAAATTGATTGGCAAACATCAGAAATTGTAAAGCCAAAAGAATTAGGGATTCAGACTTTAGAACAATTAAGTTTAAAAGAATTAGTTCCGTTTATAGATTGGAGTCCGTTTTTTAGAAGTTGGGATTTACATGGTAAATTTCCAGCTATTTTAAAAGATAAGGTTGTTGGTGAACAAGCAACAATCATGTATGATGAAGCACAAGCAATGATTAAAGAAATTATTGCCAAACAATTGTTGAAACCAAAAGCAATTTTTGGTTTGTTTGAAGCAAATACTGTAAATGACGATGATATTTCGATTCAGAAGAAAGGAAAAGAGATTGCTATTTTTAGAACTTTACGTCAGCAATTAAAAAAGAGAGAAGGAATACCAAATATTGCATTGTCAGATTTTATTGCTCCAAAAGAAAGTAATAAAACAGATTATATGGGTGCTTTTTGTGTAGGTATTTTTGGCGCACAAGAATTAGCAGATTCTTATAGAGATAAAGAAGACGATTATAATGCAATTATGGCGCAAGCAATTGCAGACCGTTTTGCAGAAGCAATGGCCGAATATTTACATAAGCAAATTAGAATTAAACATTGGGGTTATGGTGTTGATGAAGAGTTAACTAATGATGATTTAATTAAAGAAACTTATAAAGGAATTCGTCCTGCACCAGGATATCCTGCGTGTCCAGATCATTTAGAAAAAGAAACAATTTGGGAATTGTTAGATGTTGAAAAACAAATAGGAGTTAAGTTAACAGAAAGTATGGCAATGTGGCCAGCAGCTGCAGTATCTGGATATTATTTTGGAAACAAAGAAGCTAAATATTTTGGTTTAGGTAAAATTACAGATGATCAAGTTACAGATTATTCAACAAGAAAAGGAATTACAAAACAAAAAGCGAGAAAGTGGTTACACCCAACGCTTGCTGAAGAATAAGATATGAAATTTATAGAATTACATTTAGGAAGTTATATTATTTCTCATGGTTATGATAAAAATAACAACGAGATAATAGTTCACATTCCTGCAGATAATTTTGCGAAGAAACTAATTGCAGTTTCACGAATTAAATCTTTAAGTGAAAAATATGTTCTAACCGATTATGTAGATGGAAGATGGATCTATTGGGAATATAAAGAAGATTTTGAAGAAGTGAAAAAGTTACTAAACAAGTAGCGTTAGCGATTGAAACGGCATCCTTTTTGCCTTTTCAGCAAAAAGATATAGTGAAAAGCGCGACCCTTTTGGGGAACGTCCAAAAAATAAAATACAATAATAACACAAAACACCCGCAACAGTTTCTCTCCTTTGGAGGGATTAAGGGAGGCTTATGAAAGTTACAGATCATATTAAAAATGCAAACGGTAAAACGTTATTTTCTTTTGAAGTAATACCGCCAAAAAAAGGAAAAAATATTCAAGATTTATATAATAATATAGATCCATTAATGGAATTTAATCCACCTTTTATAGACGTAACAACTTCTAGAGAAGAGTATGTTTATTTAGATAAAGGAAACGGACTTTTAGATAAAAGAATTACTAGAATGCGTCCTGGAACTGTTGGTATTTGTGCTTCTATTATGCATAAATATAAGGTAGATGCTATTCCGCATTTATTGTGTGGTGGTTTTACAAAAGAAGAAACAGAATATGTTTTGGTAGATTGTCATTATTTAGGATTAGATAATGTGATGGCTTTGCGTGGAGATTCTATGAAAGATGAGCCATATTTTAAGCCCGTTAAAGGAGGAAATGCTTTTGCTACGGAATTGGTGGATCAAATTTCGAATTTAAATCGTGGTAAATATTTACATGATGATGTAAATGTCGAGCATCATTCAGATTTTTGTATTGGTGTTGCAGGATATCCAGAAAAACATATGGAAGCTCCGTCTTTAGTATCAGATTTAAGACGTTTAAAGGAGAAAGTTGATGCTGGTGCCGATTATGTGGTAACTCAAATGTTTTTTGATAATAATAAATATTTTGAGTTTGTAAAAGCGGCAAAAGAAATAGGAATTAATGTGCCAATTATACCGGGAATTAAACCAATTGCAGTTAAAAGACATTTGCAAATATTGCCTCAGGTATTTAAAATAGATTTGCCACAAGATTTAATTGATGCTGTAGATGGTTGTAAAGACAATAAAGCGGTAAGGCAAGTTGGTATTGAGTTTGCGATACAGCAATCTAAAGAGTTAAAAGCAGCAGGAGTTCCTGTTTTGCACTATTATTCTATGGGTAAAAGCGATAATGTACAAGCGATAGCTTCTGAGTTATTTTAAAACGTACGATTTATATAAACTATCCTTTTTGTAATAATGGGGAGTTGAAATAAGAATTCATTAAAAAAGAACATTTGTTTGTCGCTTTTTTAATGAATTTCTTATTTGTACTTATAAGTAGTATTTATAGACAAATAAGAAAAAGTAATTTTTTTGAAAACTACAAAATAAATAAAATGATTACTTTTGTATTTCAAAACTGAAATAACAAATTAAAAATATAAAAAATGGCATTAGAAATTACAGACGCAAACTTTGAGGAATTAGTATTAAAATCTGACAAACCAGTATTAGTTGATTTTTGGGCAGCATGGTGTGGACCATGTAGAATGGTAGGGCCAATTGTTGATGAAATTCATGCAGAGTATGATGGTAAAGCTATTGTTGGTAAAGTAGATGTTGATGCTAATCAGGAATTTGCAGCAAAATATGGCGTACGTAATATACCAACTGTTTTAATCTTTAAAAATGGTGAAGTTGTAGATAAACAAGTAGGTGTTGCACCTAAAAATGTTTACACTGGTAAAATTGATGCTGCTATATAAATAGTATTTACATTTTAAATAAGATAAAGGTTTGGCTAACGTCAAACCTTTTTTTATTTTTAGTACTTTGGTACTAGAATGATGAAAAGAATCTTGTTTTCAATAATTGCTTCTCTAGGATTTATTTGCGACGAAATGTTGACATTTGAATATGTTTGTGATTATCCTGAATTAGGACCAAGATTTTATGGTTTTCCTTTTATACAAGAAACTAATAGTTCTTGGGTTTTTTCTATGTCCGGAGATATCTATATTCTGGGCTTTATTGGGAATTTTATTTTTTGGGCGCTATTTTTTTTTGGTGTGACGCTATTTTTTAGAAATGTAAAAAACAGGTTCTTAAATATTTTAATTAAAATTCTAGGATGGTCTGTTGTTACTTGGTCTGTATTTGTAGCTTTTTTATATTTTGGAGCGATTGATTGGAGATTTGAATTTACACATGATAATTTTAAAATGAATTATTATGAACAAGATATTAAATGTGATAGAAGTTTTATTTTTAGTAAATACAATAAATAATATATGAAATATTTTTTAGCCTTATCTGTTTTTTTAGTTTTGATATTTTCTTGTGATAAACAAGAGAATAAACTAAAATTAGAAAAAGGAATCTCTTTTGAATTAGCTAAATATAGAAAACAACAAATTACTGATGTTGTTTATAATTTGGATTTTAAAATTCCGAAAGAAAAAGAAAACCCTATTGCTTCTAAACTAGCACTTAATTTTACTAATAAGGATTTAAAAAATGATGTGTTTCTTGATTTTAATGAAGAAGCCTCAAAACTAAAATCAATAAAAGTAAATGGAGAAACGTCAGAGATAAATCATCAAAAAGAACATATTATAATTGATAAAAAACTGTTGGTTTTAGGAGATAACTCTATAGGATTTTTTTTTGATGCGGGAGAGAAATCATTGAACAGAAACGAAGAGTTTTTATATACATTATTAGTACCTGATAGAGCAAGCACCTTGTTTCCTTGTTTTGATCAACCAGATATAAAAGCCAATTATAATTTAAGAATTACAGCTCCAAAAGATTGGAAAGTTTTGTGTGGTGCTTTTGAAGAAAGTAGTTTAGAAATAGATGGTTTTGTAGAACATACTTTTAAAGAAACAGATTTAATTAGTACTTATTTATTTTCATTTGTTGCTGGCAAGTTCACCGAAGAAATTAAAAACCCAGGAGCGTTTGATATGCGCTTTTTATATAGAGAAAATAATACAGAAAAGATTACAGAAAGTGTTGATGAGGTGTTTAGTATTCATCAAAAAGCAATTGATTTTTTAGAAGAATACACTAAAGTTAAATTCCCTTTTCAAAAAATGGATTTTGCTGCAATTCCGCCTTTTCAATATGGAGGAATGGAACATGTTGGTGCAATTCAATACCGACAATCTTCATTGTTTTTAGATAAAAATGCCACACAAAATAGAAAGTTGAGTAGAGCAAAATTAATTGCCCACGAAACATCGCATATGTGGTTTGGAGATTTGGTTACCATGAAATGGTTTAATGATGTTTGGATGAAGGAAGTGTTTGCAAATTTTATGGCAGATAAAATTATGAATCCTGTTTTTCCTGAAGTAAATCATGATTTAAACTTTATGATGACTCATTATCCAAGTGCGTATTCAGAAGACAGAACAAAAGGAACAAATGCAATTCGTCAGTATTTAGGAAACCTAAAAAACGCTGGTTCTTTATACGGAAGAATCATTTACAACAAAGCGCCAATTATGATGCGTCAGTTAGAATATCTATTAGGAGAAGAACCTTTTAAAGAAGGTATTCAAGAATATATAAAAACCTACTCAAACTCAAATGCAGATTGGAATGAACTTGTTTCAATTTTGGATAAAAAATCTCCTGGAAATATTAAAAATTGGTCTGATGTTTGGGTGAATTCATCTGGAAGACCTGTTTTTTATGAAGAAATTGAGTTGAATGACATGGGAAATGTAACGAAGTTTATTGTTCATCAAAAAGCAGAAGATGGTTCTGATAAAATTTGGACACAATCCTTTAAAATTAAATTGATAGATAAAAGAGGATATCAGAAAATCATTAACCTGAAAAACATGGGAAAATCTTTTGATATTACATCAGCAATAAAAGATTTTAAACCTGGTCAGGTTTTATATAACACAAACGGATTTGGTTATGGTGTTTTTCCAATTTATAAAGATGAAATTAATACATATAAAGATATTGATGATGCCGTTTCTAGAGGATACCAATTTATTAATTTATATGAGAATATGTTGAATGGAGAAGTTACTCCATTAGAAACATATCAAGTGTATTTAAATGCGATTAAAGTTGAAAGAGACGAATTGATTACAAATTATTTGTCAGGTAGAATTCAAACAATTTTCTGGACTTTCTTAAATGAGGATGAACAAAACAAAATTCAAAAGAATACTGAAAATCAAATTGATACACTTTTAGGAAAAGAGTTACCAAAAAATATTAAAAAAACGTTGTTTAGATTGTATCAGTCTATTGCAATTTATGATGAAGGAAAAGGAAATTTATATCAAATTTGGAAAGAAAATAAAAAAATTAAGAATCTCTTTTTAAATGAGAATGATTTCACTTCGTTAGCAATGAAATTGGCAATTTTTAAGCATTCAAAAGCAAAAGAAGTATTAGAAGAACAACAAGTTAGAATTTTAAATTCAGACAGATTAGAGCGTTTTAAATGGTTAATGCCTTCACTTTCTAGTGATGAAAATGTGAGAGATAGTTTTATGAAATCGCTTTTGCAAAAAGAAAATAGAGAAAAGGAGTCTTGGGTGCAAACTGCGTTGAGTAATATTCATCATCCATTAAGGCAAAAGTCATCAGCAAAGCATTTAAAATCGATTTTAGATAAACTTGAAGAAGTACAATTAACGGGCGATATTTTTTTCCCAAAAGGATGGTTGGCTAGTTCTATTGGAAACTATTCATCTAAGGAAGCAAATGATATCTTAAATCAATTTTTAGAGGATAACCCAAATTACAGTCCAATCTTATTAAAAAAATTATTTCAAACTACTGATAATTTAACAAGAGCTCAAAATATTAAAAAATAGCATGAATTTATCCGAAGTTAAATCTGCAGAAATTAAAAATCTAGACATACTTGCAAAACAAGTAGTAGAAGGTTTTATTACAGGGATTCATAAAAGTCCGTTTCATGGTTTTTCTGTAGAATTTTCTGAGCATAAATTATATAACAAAGGAGAAAGTACTCGCCATATAGATTGGAAATTATTTGCAAAGACAGAGAAGTTATATACTAAGAAATATGAGGAGGAGACTAATTTACGCTGTCATATTATAATAGATAACTCTGCATCTATGCATTATCCTGTTGTAAAGAAGCAAACAATAGATAATTTGAATAAAGTTGGTTTTTCTGCAATTGCAGCTGCTTCTTTAATGGAAATTTTAAAACGACAAAGAGATGCTGTAGGTTTAAGTATTTATTCTGATACTTATGAATATTATGCTCCTGAAAAAGGAAGTGATCGTCATAGAAACATGTTATTACATCAGTTAGAGCAATTGTTAGTTTCGGAATCTAAGGCATCCACAGAAACGTATAAATATTTGCATGAAATTGCAGAAAAAATACATAGACGCTCTTTAATTTTTGTTTTTACTGATATGTTTCAGCCAAATAAAGAAAATGATGCTCTTTTTGAAGCTTTAAAACATCTTAAATTTAATAAACATGAGGTGGTTTTGTTCCATACGTATGATGGAGAAACAGAATTTAACTTCAATTTTGACAATTCTCCAAAAAAGTTTGTTGACGTTGAAACTGGGGAAGAAGTAAATGTTTACGCAGAAAATGTTCAAGAAAAGTATAAAGAATTGGTTGGTGATTATTTTAAAGATTTGAAAAATAAATGTTTACAATATAAAATCGATTATATTCCTGTAGATATTCATAAAGGATATAATGAGGTTTTGACTTCTTATTTAATTAGTAGAAAAAAAAATAAATAATTTTTTTATTTTATGTTTGCATATGTAAAAATACATTGTATATTTGCAACCGCTTAAAGCAACGGTCTGGTAGTTCAGTTGGTTAGAATACCTGCCTGTCACGCAGGGGGTCGCGGGTTCGAGTCCCGTCCAGACCGCGAAAATCACTTCATTTATGAAGTGATTTTTTCGTTATAAGACTTTTGTTTAAGTAGTGTTTAATAAAAATTGTGGATTAACATCAAGATTTTCTGGTGTTTAGGTTTGGCGTTAAAAGTTTTACAATCTAAATAGAAAAAAATCTATGTTTGTATTAAAATCTATGTTATATTTGCAACCGCTTAAAGCAACGGTCTGGTAGTTCAGTTGGTTAGAATACCTGCCTGTCACGCAGGGGGTCGCGGGTTCGAGTCCCGTCCAGACCGCGAAAATCACTTCATTTATGAAGTGATTTTTTCGTTATAAGACTTTTGCTTTATCTTATATAAGAATATTGGATTTAGTCTAGAAGTTATTTTGCTTTAACACTTGTTTTACTGTGGTTAAGGGATATTTGCTAAAAGTAAAATTCTATACTCCGTTTATCTATAAGATGATTCCATTTATCGGGAAATTATATCCACCAATCGAAAACTAAAATTTTAAGTCCAATTCCAATCTATATTTGCAGTCTAGTTATGTTAATAGTTCATAACTATGGGTTAATTAAAGTTAGCAATCGTAAGTTGGGGGATTTATAGATTGAATCAAAAAAAGCTGATATTTTATATCGGCTTTTTTTTATGCTTAAATTTTAAAGAGCAAAAGAATAAATTATTTTTTTGCTCTTTAAGTTCTTGAAAGTTGCTTTATTTTTTTTGTAGTTGTTATTAAAATTTAATGAACGATAATTTTTTTCTCATAATTTTATTTAAGTTTTTAGCAACTATTATATATATTCCATTTTTTGTGTTTCATTGGGTGTTTTCGTAAAAAAAACGAACATTAGATGAAGAGAAGTTTAAACCTTCTTCTGTTTCAGAAACTATTTTTAGTTCTCCTTTTTCATCCATTTTGTATTCTTAAAAAGAAATATTGTAAACAGCTGTGTCTTTACCAATGTTTACAAGTGTTAATTTTTTAATTTTAACTTTGCCGTCAAAAACGACACGCTTAGGGTAAAATACTAGATTTCCTTGTGCTGTTATGGGGTTTATAGTTGTAATTAAAAAAACAATAACCAATATGCATCTAAACACTTGTGTATAGAATGAAAATTTTTTTTTCTCTGAATTCATCATAATAGTAGGATATTAAATTAGAAAAAAATAAAAAAAACTAAATACCTAGTTGAATAAGATATTTAGTTTTTTGATTACTTATTTAGTTGTAGGCAACAGTAACATTAAAAGTACCAGTATTATCACCTGCCAATTGATCTGATGCAACAGTTAATGTAGCACCTACCAAAATTGTATTACTTCCAGAAGTAATAGTAGAAGTTGCGTTTGGACTACTTACAAAGTTATTAACAACATATCAGTTGCATCTGCTAATGACAATTTAGCAACATCATTAAGTGGTAATGTAATAGCGTAGGAATAGCCTTCTTCACCAGATACTGTAAAATTTGCTGCTTGAATTGGACCTAACTGCGTTCCGGATTTCATTGCATCAGTAATAGTTCTGACACTATTAGTTGTTACTGTCACGCTTCAAGCACCTTTAATAATATCATCAAATATTAAATCTTGACCTGCTGTAATACTGATAGGTGCAATAATCGTACACGATGAGTTATTCGATGCTGTAGCTGTAGTCTTTGCTATTAAATTGTTTGAAAGCCCTGTTATCATGCCGATGACGAATAAGTAAAGGATTATTTTTCTTATAAGATGTAAAAATTATTAGTCAAAATTAAACTTGCTAAAAATATATTTATGAATTTTAGATAAATTCAAGATCATTTTTTTCCTAGTGTACATCTAAATTAATTAATAATAGAGAAGGAGTAAGGTGAATCTGAAATCTTATGATTTACAAAGTGTTCGTTTAATTATTGATTATGCAGAGATAGAAAGATAATTGAAATTTTGATTAGTGAATTTCAATTTGTCGCGTCGGTATTGTAAGTATCAAAAAAAAACCGTAACAAATTAATGTTACGGTTTTTGTACTGAAGGCGGGACTTGAACCCGCACGGCCATTACTGACCACTGGATTTTAAGTCCAGCGTGTCTACCAATTCCACCACTTCAGCATGGTATTTTTATTGAATAGAGCGAAAGACGAGATTTGAACTCGCGACCCCCACCTTGGCAAGGTGATGCTCTACCCCTGAGCTACTTTCGCAGTCGTTATTTTCTAATTTGAACTTTGTAATAACTCACTTATTTATTAAGTGGCTGCAAATATAGTAAGTTAAAAGCATTCCTAATAGTAATATCTATAAATTTTTTAAAAGGATAGTTTAATTTATAATTCAAGCTTATTGTTTGGTAGCGGATTTCAATTTGTTGTACTTGTCTTTTTATACATAAAAAAAACCGTAACAAATAAATGTTACGGTTTTCGTACTGAAGGCGGGACTTGAACCCGCACGGCCATTACTGACCACTGGATTTTAAGTCCAGCGTGTCTACCAATTCCACCACTTCAGCATGGTATTTTTGTTGAATAGAGCGAAAGACGAGATTTGAACTCGCGACCCCCACCTTGGCAAGGTGATGCTCTACCCCTGAGCTACTTTCGCAGTCGTTATTTTCTAATTTGAACTTTGTAATAATCCCCTTATTTCCTAAGTGGGGTGCAAATATAGTAAGTTTTATACATCTGGCAAATATTTTTTAATTTTTTTTCAAATTAATTAATTTTAGTAAAAAGAGGGCTCTTTTTTATAAGTCAAAATCAGTTATATTTATATCTAATTTAACGAATTAGCTTTATTTATATAGTATATATAAATAATTGAAATATCATTGTAAAGTCTAAAATTATCTGTTCTTTTGTTATTCATTTTTAAGTATGTTTCAAAAAAATAATTTTCTTTTTTTAGTATTTGTGTTTTTATATTTAGGGATAGTAGCATAAGAAAATCAGTTTACGAATATTAAAAAGATTACTATTTCTGATAGTTTAGTTCATAATGGTGTTGCCTCTGTTCTTAAAGATAGCAATGGTTTTCTATAGGTTGGTACTTATGAAGGGATTAATAACTATGAAGGTTAAAAACTAACTACTTTTAAAAATAATATAGATATTATTACTGTGGATGAAGATTATATAAGAACTATTAGTTATCATAATAGCGGAAAAAAAGTACGATTAAACGCCTTGCTAAATGTTAGTAAAAAAGTAAATAGCTTAGGAATTAGATTTAGTCTTAAAAATAAGTTTTCTTATAATGCAGCAAATTCAGTGATAAATTTTGAGTTGAATAATGTTGTTTCAAAAGATTATTTAGTAAGTTTTATGGTTCAAAATAATAGAAAAAGAAGAGTGGATTTAAAAGCAGGTGCAACCTATAAAATAAATAACACTAGTTTCTCTATAGAGAATAATCAAGATAGGCAATTTACGAACCAAAAGTATTTTGGGATGATAGATTTTGATGTTTCTAAAAGATTAAATATTAATACACAGTTTTATTATATTATCTATATTGATAATGGTTTTTCTATTCAACAAGAAATACCAATTTGGAATGCAGCAATGTCATATTCCTTATCAAAAAACAACAATATTATAAAGTTAGTTTTAATAGACTTGCTAGATAAAAATATTGATGTTTATAGAAGAAGTACCTTAAACTATTTCGAAGAAACCAATCTTCAGAGTTTAGGGCGTTATGTCGTGTTAAGTTATACTTATAAATTAAATTCGGGTAATAAAAGAAGTAAAAAGACTAAAAGGGATAAAAAGAAATAATAATTAAGTTTATTTCTTTAAGTAGTAATTAATTTACTCATAAATACATTTATAAAAACAAACGTTTCTCTTTTATTATTCAAATTTACATTATCTAAGAGTAAATTATTAACAATAATAAAGGGTTCGTAAAATTGTTTTAACAATTCTATTTTTAAGTCTATTTCTATTTACTAGCTCTATTAAATTAGAATAAGAAATAAAAAAAAACATGATTTTTTGTATTTTGAAATTCAAGAAGGTAGAAGTGTAAAAGGCTTTAAGCAAGCAACTTGTTTTGGAAAATGGAAAGCAGTTAGAATGAGTGACAATTATCACACAGAATTGTATGATTTATCTTTAGATTTATACGAGTAAAATGATGTTTCAAAAAAGCATCCAGAATTGGTAAAGAAAGCCAATAAAATTTCAAAAATAGAGAGCGTGAAAAATCTACATTTTCCTTTTTCAGGAGGTGTTTTTAAAAAATAATTATGAAATCAATAAAATTTATTACTCTTAGTTTTTCTGTAGCTTTTACATTTTTATCATGTAAACAAACATCAGAAAAAGTTGCTCAAGGAACAGTTAAAAATCAACGCCCGAATATTATTTGGATTATGGCAGAAGACATGAGTACAGATCTAGAGACGTATGGAATGCCAAATGTAAAAACTCCGAATTTAAATAAAATGGCTTCAGAAGGTATTCGTTTTGATAATGCTTTTGTAACCAATCCTATTTGTTCTCCTAGTAGATCTGCAATGATGGTGGGGACACATCAAGTTATAACAAACTCACACAACCACAGAAGTAATAGAAACACTCCTTTAGATTCTCAATTTAAACCATTTACAAAATTGTTAAGAGACGCTGGTTATACTACCATTTTAGGAAACCATTCAGTAATGAAAAAAGGTAGAAAAATTGATGTAAACTTTAAGCACAAACCTATTGGTAATTGGAATGGTAAAACAGAATTTGGCTTATTTGACAAGTTTGATACTTTTGAAAAAGAAGACCAACCATTTTTTGCGCAAATTCAATTAGCGGTTACTCATAGAGGTGATTGGTGGAATGAAGTTAGAGAAAAATCGAAACACCCCGTAGATCCTAAAACGTTGACTTTACCTCCTTATATGGCAGATCATCCTGCAGTACGTTTAGATTGGGCTAAATATTTAGACCAAATTGAATACATGGATAACGAAGTTGGAATGATTTTTAAAGAATTAGAAGACAAAAGTATGGCAGATAATACCATTGTTATTTTTATTGGTGATAATGGGCGTTGTAATATTCGAGGAAAAGGATATTTACAAGATTCAGGATTAAGAATTCCGTTTATAATGTATTATCCAAAACAATTTAAAGGAAATCAAGTGCGAAAAGAGGTTGTAAGTGCTACAGATATTACTGCTTCTATTATTGATTTTGCAGGACTTGAGGTTCCTAGTTATATGACAGGAAAATCAATTTTTAATAAAAATTTCGATAGAAAATTTGCGTATGGAGCAAGAGATTTATGGGATGAAATTGAAGAAAAATCGAGAGCTGTAACTTCAGGCGAATGGTCTTATATTAGAAATGATAAACCAGAAGTTCCTTATGACGCACACCAAGCATATTTAGAATTTTACAGACCTGCTGTACATATTATGAGAAAAATGTACAAAGAAGGGAAATTAAATGAAGCTCAAAAACCATTTTTCGAACCTAGAAAACCAAAGGAAGAGTTGTACAACTTAAAAGAAGATCCACATCAACTTCATAATTTAGCTTCTAATTCTGATTACAAAGATGTTTTAGAAAAGTTACGTGCTAAAACTTTACTTTTTGATAAAGAAATGACTCCTGTGAGTACTGTTTATAATCCAAAACCTGTACCCGGACAACCTTTTATGAAATGGTTTGTAAAAGAATACCCTAAAGCTTATATACAAATGAAAGAAGGAGTAGAAGTAGGAAGTAAAAAGTATAGTGGCATTTATAAAAAGCATTTGAAAACCAAAAAAAATAAATAACCCCAAACCAATGAAAATCAGTTTTAAAAATTTATTGAAGTACTCGTTTTTACTCTTTATAGCTGTTAATTTGGTTTCTTGTAAAGAAGCTAATTACGAAGCAAAAGAAAATTTTAATAAAGATTGGAAATTTACAAAATTAAAAGAAACCACAACCTCAGATGATACTTTTAGTAAAACAGATTTTGAGGCATCTTCTTGGGAATCTGTAAGTTTACCACATACAACTAATATAGAACCTCAGGTAGTTAATAATCAATGGCAAGGTGTTGCTTGGTACAGAAAAAGTTTTGATGTTCCTGTAGATCCATCAACAAAAAAAATATTTTTGGAATTAGAAGCAGCAATGAACTTTTCTAAAATTTGGATAAACGGGATTTTGGTTTCAGAACATCATGGAGGTTATTTACCAGTGAAAGTTGATATTTCAAAATATGTAAATAAAGGAGATAATGTAGTTGCTATTCGATTAGATAATACGGATAATAAAATTACAGGACCAAAACCATTAAAGAGATTAGACTTTAATATGTATGGAGGTTTGTATAGAAATACGTGGTTGCATATTTCTGATAAAGTATATATTTCTGATGCTGTTTTAGCTAAGAAAGTAGCTGGAGGAGGAGTTTTTATTACGTATCCAAAAGTTTCTGAAGCTGTTTCTGAAGTAGCCGTTAAAACACATGTTATTAATGAAGAAAAAGTTGAAAAGGAGATTAAAGTTGTTCAAAGTATTTTTTATGATGGAAAACTTGTAAAAGAAAAATCATCAACCAAAAAAGTAAACGCAGAGAGTGATCTTGAAATTAAAGAATTATTTACTTTAAATGAAGCAAAATTATGGTCGCCAAAAAATCCTAATTTATATCATTTAGAAACGAAAGTTTTTATTGGAGAAAAAGAAGTTGACAAAAAAACTACAAAATTTGGAATTAGAGAATTTACTTTTGATAAAGAGAATCAATTATATATCAATGGTAAAAAAACATTTTTACGAGGCGTAAATCGTCATCAAGATTATCCTTTTGTTGGTTATGCTTTGTCTGATAATGCACAATATAGAGATGCTAAAAAGATAAAAGAAGGTGGTTTTAATTATATGAGATTATCACATTATCCGCAATCTCCAGCATTTTTAGATGCTTGTGATGAGTTAGGTTTGGTTGTTGTTGATGCAATTATGGGATGGCAATTTTATAATGATACAGATGCTTTTAGAGAATATTGTTACAGATCTGCATCAGAATTAATTAGAAGAGATAGAAATAGACCTTCTGTTTTGGCATGGGAAGTTTCTCTAAATGAAACACAAATGCCAATTTATTTTATGGAAAAGTTAAATGCAATTGTGCATGACGAATATCCAGGAGAGAACGTATATTCTTGTGGTTGGATGGATGATGTGTATGATATTTATTTACAAGCACGTCAACATAGAATTTTACATCCACATGAATTAAAAGACAAGCCTTATTCTGTTTCAGAATATGGAGATTGGGAATATCATTCTAAAAATGGAGGTTTAAATCAAGATAATTTACCAAATGATTTACGTGCAGAATTAAGTAGCCGTCAAGCAAGATCTAATGGTGAAAAACGATTGTTAAATCAGGCTTATAATTTACAAGAATCACATAATGATAATTTAAATACAGTTGCTTTCTCAGACAGTTATTGGGTAATGTATGATTATAACAGAGGTTATCATCCAGATATTGAGCATTCTGGAATGATGGGTCTTTTTAGATTGCCAAAATTTGGATATTATTTTTATCAAAGTCAGAAAGATGTTAGTGAAGGAAACGTGTTAGAAATTGCAAGTTTTTGGAATAAAAAATCACCTCTAGATGTAAAAGTATTTTCTAATGCTGATGAAGTTAAATTGTTTTTGAATGATAAATTAATTGCTTCACAGAAACCAGATCAAGATAAAAATACCAATAAATTAGAGCATCCACCATTTACATTTAAAATTCCTTCTTTTGAAGCAGGAACTTTAAAAGCGTTGAGTTTTATCAACGGAAAACAAATTTCTGAAGCTATTGTTAAAACAGCTAAAAAACCAACCAAATTAAAAATTTGGATAGATGAAAGTGGTAAGAAACCAAAATCAGGAGTTAACGATGTTGTGTTTTGTTATATAGCTGCTGTTGATGAAAACGGAACAGTAAATACAGATTATTCAGAAGAAATAAATATTACTTTAAAAGGTGATATAGAAATTATGAACCCAGATGCTATAAAGGCAGAAGCAGGAATTGCAACTGCATTAATTAGAGTAGGTGAGTCTTTAAATGGAAGTGTTTCTGCAAAATCGAAAGACTTAAAGTCAGACAAGTTTTCTTTTTAAAAGTAAGCGTTTTAAGTAAATAAAAAAGCATCCTAAAAATAGGATGCTTTTTTATTTATAAGTTTAAGTAAATTTACTTTTTTACTTATGAGTGAGATACTAAAAATGGCTGCGCCTTTATTTAGCTTCTGCGTAACGTCTTTCAATTTCGTTCCAGTTAATTACATTAAAGAAAGCATCAATATAATCTGGTCTTCTGTTTTGGTAGTTTAAGTAGTAAGCGTGTTCCCAAACGTCTAATCCTAAGATTGGAGTTCCTCCACAAGTTACACCTGGCATTAATGGATTGTCTTGGTTTGGTGTAGAACAAACTTCTACTTTACCTCCTGGTAAAACACATAACCATGCCCAACCTGAACCAAACTGAGTTGCTGCAGCTTTAGAAAAAGCTTCAATAAAAGCATCTTTAGAACCAAAAGCAGCTTCAATAGCATCTTTTAATTCTCCAGATAAATAACCTCTATCATTTGGGTTCATAACTGTCCAGAATAATGAATGATTATAAAAACCACCACCATTATTTCTTACTGCACCATTACTCATGTCTAAATTAGCAAGAATATCTTCAATAGATTTTCCTTCTAAATCAGTACCAGCAATTGCACCGTTTAATTTTGTTGTATATCCATTATGATGTTTACTATGGTGAATTTCCATAGTTCTAGCATCGATATTTGGTTCTAACGCATCATAAGCGTATCCTAATTCTGGTAATTGAAAAGCCATTTTTTATGTTTTTAAAAGTTAGTATTGTTTTTACAACTGTAAAATTAACCATAAATGGACGGATTTACAAGAAGTTTACTTATTGATAATTTATTGCAGTATAAGAAAGATTTATTCTCCGTATTTAAGCATAAATTCTTCCAATTCTTCAACCATATTTATACTACCACAAATAAATGGGACTCTTTGGTGTAATTCTGTTGGTTCTACATCCATAGTTCTTGTATACCCATCAGAAGATTTACCATTTGCTTGTTCTGCAATAAAAGCCATCGGATTACATTCATACAATAAACGTAATTTTCCATTCGGGTTTCTAGATCCTTTTGGGTACATATAAATACCACCTTTAATCATGTTTCTATGAAAATCAGAAACTAAAGAACCAATATATCTACTTGTATAAGGTCTGTCTCCTTCTTCTTCCTGACAATATTTAATATATTTTTTTACACCTAAAGGGAAATCCATATAATTTCCTTCATTTACAGAATACATAGTTCCATCTTCTGGAAATTCCATATTTGGGTGTGATAGATAAAAAGAACCAATTGCAGGGTTTAATGTAAAACCATTTACACCATCACCAGTTGTATACACCAACATTGTTGAAGTACCATAAACTACATAACCAGCAGCAACTTGTTCACTTCCTTTTTGTAAAAAATCTTCTAATTGTACAGGTGTTCCAACAGGAGTTATTCTTCTATAAATAGAGAAAATAGTTCCTACAGAAACATTAACATCAATGTTAGATGAACCATCTAAAGGATCAATTAAAACAATATATTTATTTTGATGATTTTCATCAATACTATTAATGCTAATAAAACTATCTTCTTCTTCACTTGCAATACCACAAACAATATTTCTACGAGTTAAAGTCTGTATAAACTTATCATTCGCATAAACATCTAGTTTTTGTTGATCTTCACCTTGAATGTTTGTGTCTCCAGCAGCACCAATAATATCTACCAAACCTGCTTTGTTAACTTCATGATTTACCACTTTTGCAGCTAATCGAATAGAGTTTAAAAGACTAGAAAGTTCTCCAGAGCTATATTTAAAAGCATGCTGGTTTTCTATAATAAATTCACCTAAAGTTTGTTTTTGTACACTCATTCTATTTTATTATTGATGATTTTTACAAATATCAAATTTTTTTTAACGTACTACAACGTTTTAGTTCTTTATTTTTTCTTCCAAAATTTAAACAAATCAAAAATAATTGTGTAAAATATTTAATTATTTTTGGAGGATAGCAAAAAAACTATCTTTGACTAAAATTTAAGTAATATGGACTTTAAAGTAAGACTTGGCGAAGAGAAAGATATGCAATCTGTGTTTAATTTAATCACAGAATTAGCAGTTTTCGAAAAAGAACCTGAAGCTGTAGAAATTACAGTTGATGATTTAGTGAGAAACGGTTTTTCTGAAAATCCTAAGTTTAAGGTTTATGTTGCCGAACAAGAAAATACAATTATAGGTATTGCTTTGTTTTATGAACGTTTTTCTACATGGAAAGGAAGAACAATTCATTTAGAAGATTTAATTGTAACAAAAAGCAAACAAAAAATAGGTGCAGGAAAAGCTTTGTATACAGCTGTTTTAAAATACGCACTCGATAATAATTACAATAGAGTTGCTTGGGAAGTAATTGATTGGAATACCAATGCAGTAGATTTTTATAAAAGTACAGGAGCCACTTATTTAAATGACTGGTCTGTTGTACAAATGAACAAAGAAAATTTAGTAAAATTTATTCAAAATAGTTAAAATGAAGATTTTTAAATTTGGAGGAGCATCCGTTAAAGATGCAGAAAGTATAAAGAATGTAACTCGAATTTTACAGAGTGAAGGAACAGAAGATACAGTAGTTGTAATTTCTGCAATGGGGAAAATTACAAATGCTTTTGAAGAAGTTATAGATGCGTATTATAATAAGACAGATAAATTATCAGATAACTTGGGTATTATTGAAGATTATCATAAAACGATAATAAATGATTTGTTTGATAAAGAGGATACTATTTACAAAGAAATTGATATTCTTTTAGGTGAACTAAGCTGGTTTTTAGCAAGAAATACATCCCAAAGATATAATTATGTTTATGATCAAATTATTTGTTTTGGTGAGCTTTTATCAACTAAAATTGTAAGTGCTTATTTAACAAAAATAGGAATTGAAAATAACTGGTTTGATGTTAGAAATTACATAAAAACAGATAGTAATTATAGAGATGCTAAAGTTGATTGGGATTTAACTCAGAAGATAATTAGTAATAAATTAGATGCTTCTAAACTAAACATTACTCAAGGTTTTATTGCAGCAAATGATACAGAGAATACAACTACGTTAGGTAGAGAAGGGTCTGATTATACCGCAGGAATTTTTGCGTATTGTTTAGATGCAGAAAACGTTACTATTTGGAAAGATGTACCAGGTGTTTTAAATGCAGATCCAAGAGTGTTTACAGATACTACTTTGTTAGAGCAAATTTCTTATGAAGAAGCTATAGAGATGGCATTTTATGGAGCATCTGTAATTCATCCAAAAACGTTACAACCCTTAGAAAGAAAAGATATTCCATTATTAGTACGTTCTTTTGTAAACCCTAAAGAAGCAGGTACAAGGGTTTCTAAAGGAACAAGATTAGTGCCTTTTATTCCTTGTTTTATTGTAAAGAAAGATCAAGTTTTAGTTTCTATTTCTGCGCTAGACTTCTCTTTTATGGTAGAAAACAATATCAGTTATATTTTTCAAAAACTACACGATTATCAGTTAAAAGTAAACTTAATTCAGAATTCTGCAATTAGTTTTTCTGTTTGTATTGATAATAAGTTTAATAAGTTTGATGCTTTTTACGACGAGTTAAAAAAGCAGTTTAAAATAGATGTTCAGAAAGAGGTAGACTTGTATACAGTTCGTCATTTTGATGATAAAGCAGTTTTAAGTATTGAAGCAAAAGGAGAATCATTACTAACGCAAGTAAATAAAGAGACTATTCAGATCGTTTTGTCAACAAATTAATATTTCGATATTTGTTTTTTTAGTATGTTTGCAGTTCGCTTTAATTATAACGAATGGCATTAGTAACATCTAAAGAAATTGCAAAAGCAATTGGTTTACATAAGCTTGGTTTTTTTGGAACTTTTATAGGATGGATTTTGTTAAGAATTCTGCGTATTTCCGCAGTTAATAAAATCTACGATAACAATAAAAATAAGTCTGATTTAGATTTTCTAAACGGTGTTTTAGACGATTGTAAGATTAAGTTTGAAATTCCAGAAGAAGATTTTAAAAGAATTCCAAAAGAAGGTCCTTTTATTACGGTTTCTAATCATCCTTTAGGAGGTATCGATGGTGTTTTGTTATTAAAACTACTCGTCGAAAAAAGAGCAGATTATAAAATTATAGCCAACTTCTTATTACACAGGGTAGACCCTTTAAAGCCTTATGTAATGCCCGTGAATCCTTTTGAGGATAGAAAGGATGCAAAATCTAGTCTTGCAGGAATAAAAAATGCATTATTACATTTAAGAGAAGGGAAGCCTTTAGGTATTTTTCCCGCAGGAGAAGTTTCTACTTTTAAAGATGGTAAATTAAATGTAGATAAACCTTGGGAAGAAGGAGCAATTAAGTTGATAAAAAAAGCGAATGTTCCTGTAATTCCTATTTATTTTCACGCCAAAAACAGTCCTCTTTTTTACTTTTTAGCAAAAATTTCGGATACCTTAAGAACTGCAAAATTACCTTCGGAGTTAATGTCTCAAAGAGGTAAAGTTATAAAAGTAAGAATTGGAAAACCGATTTCTGTAAAAGATCAAAATGAGTATAAAGATATTCCTTCTTTTTATGAGTTTATCAGAAAGAAAACTTACATGTTGGCAAATCCTTTTGAGAAGGCGCATAAATTAATTTCTACTCAAAATATAAAGATACCTAAAAAAGCTGCAAAAAAAATAACAGCTCAACGAAGTACAGAATTATTTGTTAAAGAAGTAAATACTTTAAGAGAAGCTGAAGGACGTTTATTAGAGAGTAAAAATTACGAAGTATTTTTTGCAAATGCAAAAGATATTCCTAATTTATTACATGAAATTGGTAGGCTTCGTGAAATTACTTTTAGAGATGTTGGTGAAGGAACCAATAAAGAAATAGATTTAGATAAATTCGATAAATATTATCACCATTTATTATTGTGGGATAGACAAGCAAACCGATTAGCGGGTGCTTACAGAATGGGACTTGGTAAAGAAATTTATAAAAAATTGGGTATTAATGGATTCTATATACATACGCTGTTTAGAATAGAACCAGAATTACATCAAATGATGAGTAATACCATAGAAATGGGTAGAGCTTTTATTATTGGTGAATACCAGCAAAAACCAATGCCTTTATTTTTATTATGGAAAGGAATTGTACATGTTACATTGCGTTATCCAGAATATAAATATTTAATGGGTGGTGTTTCTATTAGTAATAAGTTTTCAGATTTCTCAAAATCTTTGATGATTGAGTTTATGAAATCTCATTATTACGATCCATATATTGCGCAATATATTCATCCGAAGAAAGAATACAAGGTAAAATTAAAAGACGGCGATAAAGATTTTGTGTTTGATGCAACGAAAGCAGACATGCAAAAGTTCGATAAAATTATTGATGAAATTGAACCAGGAGCATTAAGAATTCCTGTTTTAATTAAAAAGTACGTAAAACAAAATGCACGTTTAGTGGCTTTTAACGTTGATCCTAAATTTAATAATGCTGTAGATGGTTTAATGTATATTAAAGTTGCGGATATACCAGATAGTACTGTAAAACCTGTGATGGAAGAATTTCAAGCAGAGTTAGAGCGAAAGGCTACAGAGTTGCAGAATAAGTAATTTTTTTGAATGATTTGCTAACGTTAACACGAATATGCAACGTTTTTAATGTTTTATACTCGTGAATATTGAAGTTATCAGATAACTATATTTTGCATACAACAGCAGGTATATCAGTTTTTAAATTTGATATAGTTTTCGCTTTTAAAAGAGTATGAAAATAGGTCTGTAAATTCTGTTACCCCTATTTATCATTACGTTTATATCTGCTTTAATTACTATTCGTTCTTTGTATATTCTAATGTTCTTTCCCCATTTCTATAGCTCTATTAAAAGCAGCAAAAGCGGCGTCCTTAATTAATTCGTTTACATTGTTATCTTCCATAGAATCTAACGCAGCACGTGTAGTACCACCTTTAGAAGCTACCTTTTCCATCCAAGAATTTGGAGATAAGTTAGATTGATTAAATAACTCTATGGCACCTGTAAATGTTTGACTCACTAAAACAGAAGAATCGTTTTTTGAAAAGCCCATTTTTAAGGCTGCTTCCATCATACTTTGCATAAAGTAAAATACATATGCTGGTCCACTTCCTGAAATTCCTGTGGATGCATCAATAAGTTTTTCACTGCTTACTTCCATGGATTTACCAGTTGTATCTAATAAACTTTCTACAGTTAATTTTTCTATTCTAGATACTTCTTCTGAAGTTACATAAGAAGTTAAACCTTTACCAATTTGTGCTGGTAGGTTTGGCATTGCTCTTACTATTTTTTTTAATCCAGAATATTTTTTGATATTTTCGATATTAACACCAGCCATAATTGATACGATAACTTGACCTGGTTTTGTGAAGGATTTTAATGCTTTAAATAGGTTTTCTGCATGATATGGTTTTACTGCAATAAAGATAATGTCTGCTTTTGGTACGCAGTCTTCTAATTCCTTAAAGGCGTCAAAGTGAGATATTTCGTTTAATTCTTCTAGCTTTTCTGCAGATTTGTCTAAAACCATGATGTTTTTTTTCTTTAATAATCTAGATTTTGACATTCCTTGGGCATATGTTAGTCCCATGTTTCCTGCGCCAATTACTAATATTTTCATTTTGTTTGTATTAAGTGTTACTACTTATTTTAATTCTTATTTTGTCTTTTTCTTCTGTAATAAACGTATAACCACCTAAATTAGAAGTTTCATTTGCGGCATATAAAAGCTATTTTAGGATGGCACTTTTTTCATTTTTACAATCTTCTAAATGTTCGTATAAAAATTTTTAAATTTTATTAATATTTAAGTATGACATCCTTGTAAAGGAGTCAAAAGTTTTAATGATCATTATATTTATTGATTTGATTTATCTAAAATGATAAATAATGATAAGCCGAAAAAAAGGTGTTAAACGGATTGGTTGTTTAATTTTAAAAAAAAAGAAGGTGTAAGTTTATAGATTGATTTCTAAAAACTTTTTACTAAAAATAGAATATTCTAAAATTATTCAGTTTTTGTATCCTTGCTTACAAGTACGCAAAGGTACAAAAATGATACGCCACTGTCAAATTATATAGGTTTAATAAGGAAAAGTGGTTGCTTAAGTGTTTCTAAATGTATCAGAAATTTTGAGGTTTGAGTTACTGAAATCTCGTTATTACAATCTGTATATTAGGTAACGAAATTGTTGTTTTAAGTTGTGCGTTCATCCGAAGAAAGAATACGAAGTATAATTATTTTAAGAGATCACATTGTAAATCTAGGGTTGAAATAATTTTATTTTTTATTTAGAAGGCTCTTTTGGTAGTGTTTTTAAGTTGTTGACATATCTAACTTCATTAAACGGTTTTTTGTGTTCTAAAACATCTAGTAATTCTATAGCCATATATTGACTCATAAATTGCTTAGATTCAGTTTTACTGTATCCTAATTCAATTAATCTTTTATAAGTTATATTAGTTTCTTTTGGATTATTCTCTCTGATTTGATTCTCAATAATTTCAAAGATTTGATTTTTTAAAGGCTCGTTAGTTTTCATTTTTTTTAGTTTTTATCTATAAATAAATAATGATAATAGGTTTCGGTATTTTTAATAATATAATTACCAAAACAAGTTTAATATACGTAGCGAAGTTATTGGTTTTAAGTTTAAAAACAAATCAATTATTTATAAAACATGACAAAAATGCAGACTTTTTCATTTGGTATAGTTTTCGCGTTTAATAGTTAAAATTGTTATTTTTGTGCAAGCAATAATTTAAAATAAAAGAGTATGAAAACATTTTTAAAAATTTTATTAACGGCTTTAGCAGTAATTGTTTTAGCTAATATTTTACCCGGAATTTCAGTAGCAGGTTATACTTCTGCAATTATTGTTGCAGTAGTTATTTCGTTATTGAATATGTTTGTGCGTCCACTTTTAATCTTTTTTACTTTGCCAGCAACCATAGTTACTTTAGGTTTATTCTTATTTGTAATTAATGCGTGTATAATTTTATTAGCAGATAAATTAGTAGATGGTTTTGCCGTTGAGGGATTCTTCTGGGCACTATTATTCAGTGTTTTACTGTCCATTTTTAGATCGGCATTATTTTCATTGCTAAAAGAAGACAGAAAAAGCATTAATTAGTAAACAACGAACCTGAAATAGAAGTGTTTAAGATTTGTGAAATCAATTAAAATGATTAATTTTGCAGTCGATTTTTTCAAGATAAAAGAACAAATAAATGAATATTACAAAAGAAAACATAGATGCGTTAAACGCAGTTGTAAAAGTTGATATCGTTGCTGATGATTATCAAGCAAAAGTAGCAGAGTTATTAACAGATTACCGTAAAAAGGCTGATGTTCCTGGTTTTAGAAAAGGGCACGTGCCAATGGGAATGATTAAAAAGCAGTATGGTAAATCTATAATGATAGATGAAGTTAACAAGCTTTTACAACAATCTTTAAATAAATTTTTAGCAGACGAAAAATTAGACATTTTAGGAAATCCTATTCCAAGAATGACTGAAGATTTTAATTGGGAAGCAGAAGTATTTTCTTTTGAATTCGAATTAGGTTTAGCACCAGTTTTCGATGTAGATTTAAAAGCTAAAGAAAAAGTAACTCAATATAACATTGTTGCAACAGAAGAATTACTTGACGAAGAAGTTAAAAATCTTCAAACTCGTTATGGTAAAATGGTTCCTTTAGAGGAAGCTACTGAGAAATCAAATGTAACTGGTACTTTTGTAAATGAAGAAAGCGAAATCAACAAAAAATCTACTTTTATTGTAAGCGACCTTAACGGGGAAGCAAACCAAAAGTTAGTTGTTGGAGCTAAAGTTGGTGATGTTATTGAATTAGATACTAAAGGATTATTTGAAGATGCTCATAGATTAGAGCACATTTTAGGTGTTTCTCATGAACAAACTCACGGTTTAGATGTAAAAGTTTCTTTCACTGTAGAAGAAGTTACTAAAACTGAATTAGCAGATTTAGATCAAGAATTATTTGATAAATTATTTTCTGACGGAAGTATTACGACTGTAGAATTATTAAAAGAAAAAATTAAAGAAGATGCTGAAAAGCAATTCTTACAACAAGGAGATCAACAATTATTAAATGCAATTACTGAGCATTTAGTTGAAAACACAAAATTTGATTTACCAGCAGCTTTCTTAAAGAAATGGTTAAAAACTGCAGGTGAAAAAGAATTATCTGAAGAAGAAGCTACTGCTGAATTTGACAAATCTGAAAAAGGTTTACGTTATCAATTAATCGAAGGAAAGATTATGAAAGATAATGATCTTAAATTAGATTATGCAGAATTGGTAGCATATGCTAAAGGATTTATCCGTACGCAAATGGCTCAATTTGGTAACATGAATCCAGAAGAAAAAGAATTGGATGATATTGCTGGTAGAATCTTACAGAACCAAGAAGAAGCTCAAAAATTACAATCTCAATTAATGAGTCAAAAATTATTGGCTTTTTACAAAGAGAATATGAGTTTTAAATCTAAAGAGCTTTCTTACGAAGACTTTATTAAAGAGGTATATAAATAATTGTCATTGCGAGGAACGAAGCAATCTGTATAATTAAATAGATATTGCCTTATTTTTCATAACGACAAGAAATAGAAAACCTGAATTGTTAGATTCAGGTTTTTTTAGCGACCAACTGAAACAAAAGAGTAAGAAATAGTTCTTATATTTACAGTATTAAACTTAAAACAAAATCACGAAAATGGATTACGGAAAAGAGTTCGAAAAATACGCAACAAAACATCAAGGATTAAATAGCACATATTTAGGTAAAATTACAAGTAGTTTAACGCCATATATTATGGAAGAGCGTCAAATGAACATTACTCAAATGGATGTTTTCTCTCGTTTAATGATGGATAGAATTATCTTTTTAGGAACAGGAATTAACGATCAAGTAGCAAATGTTATTCAAGCGCAATTATTGTTTTTAGAAAGTGTAGATGCTAATAAAGATATTTCAATTTACATTAATTCTCCAGGAGGAGGAGTTTATGCAGGTTTAGGTATTTATGATACAATGCAGTTTATAAAGCCAGATGTTGCAACAATTTGTACAGGTATGGCAGCTTCAATGGGAGCAGTTTTAATGTGTGCAGGTGCAAAAGGAAAACGTTCTGCGTTACCTCACTCTAGAGTTATGATTCACCAACCTTTAGGTGGTGCTCAAGGTCAGGCTTCAGATATTGAAATTACAACTAGAGAAATTTTGAAATTGAAAGATGAATTATATGCAATTATTGCAAATCATTCAGGACAAACTATAGAGAAAGTGCATAACGATTCTGATAGAGATTATTGGATGAAAGCAGATGAAGCAAAAACTTACGGAATGATTGATGAAGTTTTAGCAAGAAAACAATAGTTGTTAGTTGTTACTTTTTAGTTGTTGGTTTATTGCCAATAACCAAAAAACGATCAACCAAAAACCAAATTAAATGTCGAAAGAAGAAAATTTAGAATGTTCGTTTTGCGGACGAAAAAAAGCAGAAACTGACTTGCTAATTGCGGGTATGGATGCACATATTTGTGATAAATGTATAGAACAAGCATATGGAATTGTTCAGGAAGAAGTTTCTGAATCAAAATCTAATGGTTTGTCTAAAGATTTAATGATTAAGAAACCTTTAGAAATTAAAGGGTTTTTAGATCAATATATTATTGGTCAAGATGAAACAAAAAGAGCAATGGCTGTTGCTGTTTACAATCATTACAAGCGTTTATTGCAAGAAGAAAGTGAAGATGATGTAGAGATAGAAAAATCTAATATTATTTTAGTAGGCGAAACAGGTACAGGAAAAACCTTAGTAGCAAAAACAATTGCAAGAATGCTAAACGTACCTTTTGCAATTGTTGATGCAACTGTTTTAACACAAGCAGGTTATGTTGGTGAAGATGTAGAAAGTATTTTAAGTAAACTTTTGCAAGCAGCAGATTATGATGTAGAAAAGGCACAAAGAGGTATTATTTTTATTGATGAAATTGATAAAATTGCCAGAAAAGGTGATAACCCTTCTATAACAAGAGATGTTTCTGGAGAAGGAGTACAACAAGCTTTATTAAAATTATTAGAAGGAACTGTTGTTAATGTTGCACCTAAAGGTGGAAGAAAACATCCTGAGCAAAAATTTATTGAGGTAGATACCAAAGAGATTTTATTTATTGCTGGTGGAGCTTTTTCTGGAGTTGAAAGATTGATAAGCAAACGTTTAAATATGCAAGCTGTAGGTTTTAGCGCGTCTTTAGATGAAGATAAAATAGATGAAGAAAATTTGTTGCAATACATTATTCCATCAGATTTAAAAGCATTTGGATTAATTCCTGAAATTATTGGTCGTTTGCCAGTGTTGAGTTATATGAATCCTTTAAATGCTATAACGTTAAGGTCAATTTTAACAGAACCTAAAAACGCTATAATTAAGCAATATGCTAAGTTATTTACAATGGATGATGTTAACTTTTCTATTGAAGAGGAAGCTTTAAATTATATTGTAGAAAAAGCAGTAGAATATAAATTAGGAGCAAGAGGTTTACGTTCTTTATGTGAAGCTATTTTTACAGATGCTATGTTCGATTTACCAAGTTCTGATGAAAAAGAATTTGTTGTAACCAAAGATTATGCAGAAGCAAAATTGACAAATACAACATTGAAAAAACTAAAGACAGCTTCTTAAAATATTTTGGGCGTTTTAACAGGCTTTCCATTATATCTTTTTGTGAAAAACAAAAAGGATGCCATTTCAATCCTTAACGCAAATTGCGAACTAAAGGAAGAAGTTCATAAAAACAACTTTTAGAATTTATACAAACCTCAAAGGTTTTTAAACCTTTGAGGTTTTTCATTTTAGAAATTTTCAAAGAATGAATGTTCTAATTCTTATCTTTGTTTTCACTTTCAAATAAATTTAATTAATGATATTAAGAAGTACCATAGACCAAATTTTCGAAACTGCAAGAGTAGAAGAGGTTATTGGTGAATTTGTTCAGCTTAAAAAAGCAGGAAGTAACTTTAAAGGATTAAGTCCTTTTACAGATGAAAAATCACCATCTTTTATGGTGTCTCCAGTAAAACAAATCTGGAAAGATTTCTCTACGGGAAAAGGAGGGAACTCAGTTTCATTTTTAATGGAACATGAGCATTTTTCATATCCAGAAGCATTAAGGTGGTTAGCCAAAAAGTACAATATAGAAATTGAGGAAACTGAGCAATCATCTGAAGAGAAAGAACAGATGAATGAAAGAGAAAGTATGTTTATGGTATCTAATTTTGCCAAAGACTATTTTCATGATTTAATGCTCAACTCTAATAAAGGAAAGGCAATAGGATTATCATATTTTAAAGAACGAGGTTTTACAGACGAAACAATCAAAAGGTTCGAACTAGGATATTGTATTGATGAATGGGATAATTTTACAAAAGGAGCTTTAGCAAAAGGATACGATTTAAAATACCTTGCTTCAACAGGTTTAACAATTGTAAAAGAAAATAAGCAATTCGACCGTTTTAAAGGCCGTGTAATGTTTCCTATACATTCTATGTCTGGTCGTATTTTAGGTTTCGGAGGACGTATTTTAACTGCGGATAAAAAAGCAGCTAAATATTTAAATTCACCTGAAAGTGATATTTACCACAAGAGTAAAATTCTTTATGGATTATATCAAGCTAAAAAAGAAATTGCAAAACAAGACAATTGTTTTTTGGTGGAAGGTTATACAGATGTAATCTCTTTTAACCAATCTGGTGTAGAAAATGTGGTAGCTTCTTCTGGTACCGCTTTAACGTCAGATCAAATAAGATTGATAAATAGACTTACCAAAAACATCACGGTTCTTTTTGATGGTGATGCAGCGGGAATAAGAGCTTCCATTCGTGGTATCGATTTAATTCTAGAACAAGGAATGAACGTAAAAGTAGTTCAATTCCCTGATGGAGAAGATCCAGATAGTTTTGCGAAATCAAATTCAAATGCTGAATTAAAACAGTATTTAGAAGATTCAGCACAAGATTTTATCAACTTTAAAGTTTCACTTTTATTAAAAGATTCTAATAACGATCCTATAAAAAAAGCAGGTGTTATTAGAGATATTGTTAGCAGTATTTCTAAAATACCAGATGGAATACAACGTGAAGTTTATGTACAGGAATGTGCAAGAGTTATGGATATTTCTGAGCGAGTATTGTTTAGTGAATTAGCTCAGTTATTAAAGAAAGGTGCCCAAGAGAAAAATAAAACAAACAGACAGCAAAATAGATCACAACAAGATCCAAACGAGCCACCACCAGAATATTTTATGAACCAAGAACAAGCTCAAATGGGCTTGGTTAAAGGTGGACCAGTTTCTAGTCAAAAAATTGATCAACTTAGTATTCTTGAAAATGAAATTATTAAAATTTTACTCTTATATGGAAATGAGCAAGTAGAATTTATCGAGGAGATAGTTAGTGTTGATGAAGAGGGTAGAGAACAATTTGGAACAAGAAAGTATGAAAACACTGTGTCTGCAGAAATTTATGTGCATTTACATGAAGATGAAATAGAGTTTTCAAATATTCTTTTTCAGGAGATTTATACAGAAATTATTCATCAATTAAACCAATTAGAAAAATTAGATATTGATGGTTTAATCAACCATAAAAATACAGATATATCTACAATTGTAACTTCTATTTTAATGGAAAAAGAAAACCCTAGTCGTCAGTTAAGTGATTGGGAAGGTCAAAACATAGAAGTGAAGTCTGTTTTAGATGTTTTGGCAAAAGATGTAAATGATGTTGTTTATAATTTAAGAAGAGTTTTAATCGGAGAGAAAATTGAAGAATTGATGAATGAAGCAGTTAAAGATCAAAGTGCATCAATAGATTTAGAGGTAATTAGAAACTATACAAACTTGAAGATGAGACTTTTCGAAAAGTTAAATAGAGTTGTCTAATGTTATTAAATTGTAAAAACAGGTGTTTTCCCCTATAGGTATAATAGACGTATTAATAGTTTTTTTGTATATTGCACTCGCTAAAAGAAAAATGCTCACAGTATGAAAAGACTATTACAATTATTAAAAATTTTCCAATTATTTGTTTTATTACCATTTGAAATATCAAAAGGTTCGAAAAAAAGAGCTTATATGCGAATTAAAAAGATGATGGTTGCAGCAAACTTACTTTAATCAATTTATTTAAATAAAATTATAAAAAGTCACATATATTATATGTGACTTTTTATAATTTTAGTGTCTTATTAAGTAATAAGAAAATTTTGATGAAAAAACTTATTCAATTACTTAAAATTATTTGCTTATTTATTCTTCTACCTTTTGATATTATTAAAGGCTCAAAAAAGAAAGCATCAGTTAGAATTAAGAAAATGATGATTTCTGCTAATTTACTGTAAATCAGTAGGTATTTCACAAATAGGTATTGGCAACATTTTATGTTGGTTAATTCTATTTAGTCTTGAGTAAATTTTAAAAACATCATATTCTCTTCCAGAAAAATCATCTTCAGATTTTCCTTTGTCTTGCATATTCATAGCCCATTCTAACTCATCATAAGAAGCTCCTATTTGATCTTCATCAGTTCTGCTGTCTCCAAATAGCCCATCTGTTGGCGCTGCTTTTTGTATTGAATTTGGCACATTTAGATACGCTGCTAATTCATAAACTTCAGATTTCATTAAATCTGCAATAGGACTTAAATCTACACCTCCATCACCATATTTTGTGTAAAATCCAACTCCAAAATCTTCTACTTTATTTCCTGTTCCTGCAACTAAATAGCTATGTAAACCAGCTAAATAGTATAGAGTAGTCATTCTTAGTCTAGCTCTAGTGTTTGCTAAAGATAAATCTACCTTTGGCGAAGGTTCTGCATTTGGAACAACATTTTTAAAATCTTCAAAAGTAGAAGTTAGGTCTACTCTTACATCAGAAACATTATCAAATTTATCTTTTAATTGAGTAATATGTTCTTGAGCTCTTGTAACTTGATTTTCTGCTTGATGAATCGGTAACTCTACACAAAGAGTAGGGAATCCTGTTTTTGCACATAATGTTGATGTTAAGGCAGAATCAATTCCACCAGAAACTCCAACAACAAATCCTTTTACTTTTGCATTTTCAGCATAATCTTTTAACCACTTTATAATATGTTCTGCAACTTTTTCGGTCTTCATTGATAAACTATTTTAGTATTTTTATCGTTTTATATTTCTAATAGCAATATACAATGTTTATGAGATTTTTTATAGTAGTTTTTTTAATTTTATTAAGCTTTCTTTCTTGCAAATCAGATAATAAGGAGGTTACTGATGTCTCTCATATTGATGTAAATTTTTCAATAAAAAGATATGAGGTTGATTTCTATAAAGGACCTAAAGAAAACTTACCTTCTTTGAAGAATAAATACCCTTACTTATTTCCCAAATCATTTTCAGATAGTCTTGCTATAGCTAAAATGACAGATAAAGAAGAATTAGATTTATTTAATGAAACACAAAAGTTATATAGTGATGTTTCTGATTTAAAATCACAATTAACTTCACTTTTCAAACATATAAAATTTTATAACCCTAAATTTAGGTCACCTAATGTAACTACTATGATTTCTAATATAAATTATGATAGTAGAGTAATTTATGCAGATAGCTTATTGCTTATTTCTTTGGATGTATATTTAGGAAAAGAACATAAATTTTATGCAGATTATCCAAAGTATATAAAAGAGAATAACACAAACGAAAATATAATTGTAGATGTAGCAAATTCAATTACAGAAAATCAATTATTAACTCAAACAAACAGAAGTTTTATAGGGAAAATGATTCATGAGGGAAAAAAAATGTATTTATTAGATATGTATTTACCTACTATTTCTGATAAATTAAAAATTGGTTTTTCAAAAGAAAAACTTAATTGGGCAATTACAAATGAAGAAGAAATTTGGAAGTATTTCATTGAAAGAAAATTATTGTTTAGCACAGATACAAAGTTGAATAAAAGGTTTTTAGACAATGCTCCGTTTTCTAAATTCTATTTAGAAGATGATAATCAATCTCCAGGAAAAATAGGAGTGTGGTTAGGATGGCAAATAGTGAGGTCTTATATGCAAAATAATGATGTATCTTTGCAAGAATTATTAATAATTGATTCAGAAGATTTATTCAAAAAATCAAAATATAAGCCTAAAAAATAATGTCAGTAAAACATAATTCGAAAATCAAATTTGAAATTGGTTTAGATGAAAACAAAGTACCAGAAGAAATTTCTTGGACAGCAAAAGAAGGAGGTATAAATAATGAAGAGTCTAAAGCTATTATGATTTCTGTTTGGGATCATAAGAAAAAAGATACTTTGCGTATGGATTTATGGACAAAAGATATGCCTGTAGATGATATGAAGCAATTTTATCATCAAACTTTAGTTTCTATGGCAGATAGTTTTGAACGTGCAACAGATGATCAAAAAATGAGTGCAACAATGCGTGATTTTTGTGATTATTTTGCGGAGAAGTTAGAATTGAAATAAGAATATTAACATCAAGCTTAAATATTTAATACGGACTATTTAAGAATTGAAATCACAGATAACAAAAGGCTGATCAATATTAATATTGATCAGCCTTTTGTTATCTGTGATATTCTTTTTTTTTCTACTTATAACTTAACATCAAAAAAAGAGAGATTACAATTAAGTAATCTCTCTTTTATATTTATTTCAGTTTTATTAATTAATCCAATGAACCTACTGGCTTAATTTCAACTCTTCTATTTAATTGTCTTCCACCTGCGTTACTATTAGAGAATTTTGGTCTTGACTCTCCGTAACCTTTAGATTCTAGCCTTTCACTAACAATACCTTGTTTTACCATGTATTTTCTTACACTAGCAGCTCTTCTTTGAGATAGATATAAGTTATATCTATCGCTATTTCTATCATCAGTATGACCTTCAATAACAAACTTAACATTTGGTATTTTCTTCATTAGGTTAATGATTTTATCAATAGTAGCAAATGATATATTTTTAATTTTGTCACTATTGGTATCAAAGTAAATGCTTGCAGCAAGTAATCCAATTTGTTGAGTAACATTTTCTGGCTTACCAACTTCTTGTTTAGGGCAACCTCTATTTTCAATTACACCAGGAGTGTTAGGACATAAATCTTCACCATCCATTATTCCATCTCCATCAGAATCTATATTTAAAGGACATCCTTCATTAGAAATAGGCCCATATTTTAAAGGACACTTATCTTTATAGTCAGGTAATCCATCTTTATCAGAGTCAACAGGTTTACCGTTTCCATAAACCATAACTCCTGCAGGAGTATTTGGGTCAATATCTAATTGATCCATTACACCATCTTTATCCGTATCAATAATTTTAAAACTATCTCCTTTACCATTATCATCACCCCAGATAGTAAATACTTTTTTCTTTCCTAATTTAACAACTACACCAATACTAGATACGAAGAATGTTTCCCAATCTTGTTTATTAGAAATTGCAGCATCTAAATGATCTTCATAGTTAAAGTACATCCCAGTTCTAAACTCAAGGTCAACTCGTTTGCTTAACCTTCTTTTTAATCCAAATTGACCAGATAAATAGATTGAACTTGCTTGGTTAACACTATTTCTAGCAGGGTTAGTTCCAAAATCTGCATCTGGAATCTTCTCGTAAGAACCATCAGCTGATCTACTATATAAAGCAGAATTATACGAGTGATAACCAACACCAAAATAACCAGCTGCATGATATTTACTAGCTGATGTTTGGTATAAATTTGTAAAACTGAAAATTAGATTTAATTCAGCTCCATAAGCTGTACCTTCAAATTTCATATCATCTCTAATAACAGTATTGTTAACATATAGAAGTTCATAAACATCTGAAAAATATTGAGCACCTCCAGAAATCTTTGAATAAGATACTTTTACCTCTAATCCCAATAATGGATTAAACATTTTATCTGCATGAGCAAAAAAACCGAAATTCCAATAATTAGTATCATCACTAGTACCAATAGAACGCATATCTCCATGCATTATAAAGTTACTGAAACCTGCACCAACAGCCCAACTATTACTGTTCTCTAAATCAATTCTGTTTCCGTAAGTGATTTCGTCAGTAGTAAATTGACCATAGGATTTAGCTGTGATTAAAGAGCTAAATAGAATAAATAAAAAAATTCTCCTCATTTTAGTATGATTTTTGTTTTAAACAATTGGGGGGGAATTATTCATTCCTGCAAAAGTATAATTTTTTTTTTAAAAATGCTTTATTTTATTAACAATGTACTTGTAATCTTTTGGGTTATTTACAAAGTCCATTTCTGATACATCTATTATTAATAAATTCAAGCTTTTTTCAGTATTTATAAAGTTTTTATAACCATTATGTATCTTTTTTAAATAGGAAGATTGAATACTTTGTTCATAATCTCTTCCTCTTTTTTGTATATTCTCTAAAAGTCGTTCTGTATTTTGAAACAAATAGATATATAAGTCTGGTTTTGTAATTTCTTTGTACATTAAATCAAACATTTTTCTGTACAAGAGATATTCTTCCTTTTGCAAAGTTACCTGAGCAAATATTAGAGACTTAAAAATATAATAATCTGAAACAATAAAGTTCTTAAATAAGTCGAACTGTGCTAAGTCATCGGTTAGTTGTTGATATCTGTCTGCCAAAAAACTCATCTCTAAAGGAAAAGCATATCGTTCTTTGTCTTCGTAAAATTTTGGAAGAAACGGGTTGTCTGCAAAACGTTCTAATACTGTTTTGGCATTAAACTCATCTGATAGCATTTTTGCTAAAGATGTTTTACCTGCTCCAATATTCCCTTCAATAGCAATATAATTATATTTTTCAGAAATAGGAGTTGGTCTTTTTAACTGACCATCTATTAAAGTTATCTCAGAAGAATCATCACAGTTTAGTAAACAAACAGAAATTTGAGTTTTTTCTATTGGATGAATAGTTGTTGGAGCTATTTCTGCTAATGGAATCATTACAAATTTTCGTTGTAACATTTTTGAATGAGGAACTATCAGCGTTTTTGAAAAGATAATTTCATCATCTAGCAACAAGATATCTATATCAATATTTCTATTTTGATATCCTTCTTCATTAGAACGTAACCTTCCTAAATCATTTTCGATATCTAATAAAGAATTTATTAAAATTTCTGGTTGTTGATATGTAGAGACTTTAATACATATATTATAGAAGTCTTCTCCTTCAAAACCCCATGATTGAGTCTTGTAAATAGATGAAATTTTTTGAATACCACCAATTCTATCATCAATTAAGTTAATAGCATTTTGTAGGTTTTCAAGTTTGTTTTCTTGATTTGTCCCTAAAGATAAATATGTAATACGTTGAATTTTCATAAAATGGTTACAAAGAAAATAAAAGCATTTTATATATAGGCTATAAACAAAAAAAATCGCCAAATTATTTTGGCGATTTTAATATCAATTTTAAAAAAAGAATTTATTCTTCTTTTCTAGGTTCTCTTGGTTTTCTGTCATCACGTCCGCGATTATCTCTACCTCTGTTATTGTCTCTTCCACGAGTATTATCTCTTGGTGGTCTTTCAACAAATCCTTCTGGTTTTGGTAAAATAGCTTTTCTAGAAACTTTTTCTTTTCTAGTTCTTGGGTCTAAACCGAAATATTTTACATCTAAAATATCTCCCATTTTCACAACATCTCCAACATTGTCTGTACGTTCCCAAGCTAATTCACTTACGTGTAATAAAACTTCGTTACCAGGAGCTTCAACATACTCAACAACAGCACCAAAATCTAACATTTTGATTACTTTTACTTCGTACACAGAACCTTTCTCTGGTTTAAACATCATAGATTCAATTTTAGCAATTACTGCTTCAATTCCTTCTGGGTTTGTTCCTAAAATTTCAATGATACCTTCTTCAGTAACAGGGTCTTCTGTAATTACAATTGTAGTTTCAGTTTCTTTCTGTAATTCTTGAATATGTTTACCACCTGGTCCAATAAATGCACCAATTAAATCGTTAGGTATTCTTCTGTTAATCATTTTAGGAGCATGACCTTTTACTTCTTCATTTGGAGCAGTAATAGTGTCAGTTAATTTTCCTAAGATATGTAAACGACCATCACGAGCTTGTTTTAGTGCATTTACTAAAATTTCGTAACCTAATCCTTTTACTTTAATATCCATTTGACAAGCAGTAATTCCTTCAGAAGTACCAGTTACTTTAAAGTCCATATCTCCTAAGTGATCTTCATCACCTAAAATATCAGATAAAACTGCGTAACGATCACCATCAGAAATTAATCCCATTGCAATACCAGAAACTGGTCTAATCATTTGTACACCTGCATCCATTAAAGCCATTGTACCAGCACAGACAGTTGCCATAGAAGAAGAACCGTTAGACTCTAATACTTCAGATACAACTCTTACTGTATAAGGACAATCAGCTGGAATCATTCCTTTTAATCCACGTTGTGCTAAGTTACCATGACCAACTTCTCTACGAGATGTTCCTCTTAATGGTCTTGCTTCACCTGTACAAAAAGGAGGGAAGTTATAATGTAAATAGAAATTCTCTTCACCTTCGTAAGATGGCATATCTATTTTCATTGCATCTCTTGATGTTCCTAAAGTTACTGTCGCTAATGCTTGAGTTTCTCCACGAGTAAAGATTGAAGAACCATGTACTGATGGTAAATAATCTACTTCACACCAAATTGGTCTAATTTCATCAGTCTTACGACCATCTAAACGTAAACCTTCTGCTAATGTTAATTCTCTAACTGCAGCTTTTTGAGATTTGTTGAAATATTTTCCAACTAACTCATCATATTCTGCTAATTCTTCTTCTGTAAATGAAGCTTTTAATGCTTCTTTTACTTCTGAAAAAGCAGTTGTACGCTCTACTTTAGAAGTTCCTTTTTTAGCAATTGCATAACATTTGTCGTAACAAAAGTCATTTATTTTTGCAGCTAATTCTTCATCTTCTCTTTCTCCTTCGTATTCTCTTGTTTCTTTCTTCCCAAATGCTTCTGCTAATCTTACTTGAGCAGCACACTGAACTTTAATAGCTTCATGAGCAAACTTAATTGCATCTGCCATTTCTTCTTCAGAAATTTCATCCATTTCACCTTCAACCATCATTACAGAATCTGCAGAAGCTCCAATCATCATGTCGATGTCAGATTCTGCTAATTGTGCTCTGTTTGGGTTGATTACAAATTCTCCATTTATTCTTCCAACACGTGCTTCAGAAATAGGACATTCGAAAGGGAAATCTGATAATTGAATAGCTGCTGATGCTGCTAAACCTGCCATTGCATCTGGCATAACGTCTTCATCATGAGACATTAATTGTACCATTACTTGTACTTCAGAATGATAATCTTTAGGGAATAATGGACGTAAAACACGGTCTACTAAACGCATTGTTAATACTTCACCATCACTTGGTCTTGCTTCTCTTTTAAAGAATCCTCCAGGATATCTTCCAGCAGCAGCAAACTTTTCTCTGTAATCTACCGTTAAAGGTAAAAAATCAACTGTTCCTGCTTTGTAGCTAGATACAACTGTACAAAGCATCATACATTTTCCTGATTGCACAACAACTGAACCGTGCGCTTGTTTCGCTAATTTACCGGTTTCTAATGAGATGGTTCTTCCATCACCAAGGTCTATAACCTCTCTAAATACTTTTGGAATCATAAATTTTAATTATAATTTTTAATTACTGTTTGTTGTTGTGTTGTTGTCTGTTGTTGCAATGGAAACACAGAATTATTGTTGGTAACTCTGATCTTTTATAAGGTTTGCTGATGCTGTTACTATCAGACTTTTAAATTTGTTGTAATAAAAAAGAGGCACGTTTATAGAGCCTCTTTTTGTAAGAATTATTTTCTAATTCCTAATTCTTTAATAATTGCACGATATCTATTGATTTCCGTTTTCTTAAGATAATCTAATAAACTTTTACGCTTACCTACTAACATTACTAATGAACGCTCAGTGTTGTAATCTTTACGATTTTTCTTTAAGTGCCCAGTTAAGTGGTTAATTCTGTGTGTAAATAATGCAATTTGACCTTCTGAAGAACCAGTATCGTTTTTTCCTTTACCGTGTTTTTCGAAGATGCTTTCTTTTACTTCTTTAGTTAAATACATTCCAATATTATTTAAATGATTATTATGTATATCAATGATTGATTCATTGAAGCTGCAAATATATAATTATTTTTTTAAATAAAAACGCTACCAAAGTTCTTCTTTTATAGGTTTTTCTTTAAAAAGAATAAAGCCAGCATTTGCTGGCTTTATGTTTATGCTCTAACGGGTATGTTTTGTATTAAATCTATATACAAATTAACTTGTTTCTTTAGGTTTTTACGTTCGTAAATTGCATCTAAGAAACCATGTTCTAATACAAATTCAGATTTTTGGAAACCTTCTGGCAAATCTTTACCAGTTGTATCTTTTACAACTCTTGGTCCTGCAAAAGCAATTAATGCATTTGGTTCTGCTATATTAATATCACCTAACATTGCATAAGATGCTGTAGTACCTCCAGTTGTAGGATCTGTACATAAAGAAATATAAGGAATATTAACTTCTGCTAATTGTGCTAGTTTTGCTGATGTTTTTACTAATTGCATTAAAGAAAGTGACGCTTCCATCATACGAGCACCACCAGATTTAGAAATCATTAAAAAAGGAATTTTGTTTTTTATTGAATAATCTATTGCTCTTGCTATTTTTTCACCAACAACAGAACCCATAGAGCCACCAATAAAAGCAAAATCCATAGCAGCAATTACGATATCTTTTCCAAGAGATTTTCCAACTGCAGTTCTAACAGCGTCATTTAGTTTTGTTTTTTCTTGAGCAGCTTTTAATCTGTCTGGGTATTTTTTTGTGTCTTCAAATTTTAAAGGATCTTTAGAGGTAAGATTTTTATCTAATTCTTTAAATTTATTTTCATCAAAAAATAACTCAAAATATTCTTTACTTCCTATTCTTACATGATAACCATCTTCTGGACTTACATATAAGTTTCTTTTTAATTCTTCTGTATCTATAATTTTTCCACTAGGAGTTTTGTACCATAAACCTTTTGGAGTATCTTTTTTATCTTCTGTAGAAGTCTGTATTCCTTTATCCGTTCTTTTAAACCAAGCCATACTAGTTGTTCTGTTTTATGTTGTTTCTATATCTATTTTTTAAAAATAGAATTTAAGTTAGAAATACAAATGTAAAAGTTTTTTCTTTAAAGTAACCTTTTTGATATCTAAAGTCATAAAAAAAGCACTTTGATTTAAATCAAAGTGCTTTTTATTTATTTTAAATGATAACTTTTATAAAGTATCAACGTTGTTTAAATCAGAAAAAGCTTGTTTTAAACGTGTTTTAAAAGTTAATTCACCTTCACGTAACCATTTTCTTGGATCGTAGTATTTTTTGTTAGGTTGGTCTGCTCCATCAGGATTACCAATTTGAGTAGCTAAATAAGCTGCTTTACCTTGCATATAATCTCTAATTCCTTCTGTAAAAGCAAATTGTAAATCTGTATCAATATTCATTTTTACAACACCATAACCAATTGCTTCTCTAATTTCTTCTAAAGTAGAACCAGAACCTCCGTGAAATACAAAATCGATATGGTTTTCTTCAACACCATATTTTTTTGTGATAAATTCTTGAGAATTTTTTAAGATTTTTGGAGTTAATTTTACGTTTCCTGGTTTATAAACACCATGAACGTTTCCAAAAGCTGCAGCAATTGTAAATTGAGGAGAAACTTTTAATAACTCTTCATAAGAATAAGCAACCTCTTCTGGTTGTGTGTATAATTTAGAATCATCTACATCAGAATTATCTACACCATCTTCTTCACCACCTGTAATACCTAATTCAATTTCTAAAGTCATTCCCATTTTACTCATACGAGCTAAATAAGTTTTACAAATAGCTATATTTTCTTCTAATGGCTCTTCAGATAAATCTATCATATGAGAACTATATAAAGATTTACCAGTTTCTGCAAAATGCTTTTCTGAAGCATCTAATAAACCGTCAATCCAAGGTAATAATTTTTTTGCTGCATGGTCAGTATGTAAAATTACTGGAACTCCATAAGCAACTGCTAATTCATGAATATGTTTTGCACCTGCAACTGCACCTGCGATAGCTGCTTTTTCACCTTCGTTAGATAATCCTTTACCTGCATTAAATTGAGCACCACCATTTGAAAACTGAATGATTACTGGAGCGTTTAAATCTCTAGCAGTTTCTAAAACAGCATTGATAGTATCAGATCCAATTACGTTTACTGCTGGTATAGCAAATCCTTTTTCTTTTGCATAGTTAAAGATAGCTTGAACTTCTGTTCCAGTTGCAACACCTGGTTTTATATTATGACTCATGTTTTTTTATTTATTTTATTATCATTTATTACTCTTCAAAAGTACTAAAAATACGTCTGAAAGTAAACAAAAAATAACGAAAACGTTATAGGCTTTTCTTTGTGTTTAAAAGGGGTAGTTGATTCCTATGTTGTAAACGGCATTGGCAAAATTGTAGTTTTTAAGCCATTTATTACCAGTTAAATAAGGTTCATACGTTTTAAAACCAACATCTAAACGAAGAATTAAAAAACTAAAGTCTAATCTTGCTCCAAAACCACTACCAATAGCAATATCTTTTAATGAAGATGAACCTGTGAATTTTGCGTCGTCATCAACAAATTCTGAACCAGTAATGTCCCAAATATTACCTGCATCAATAAATAATGCACCTTTTAACTTACTAACCACATCAAATCTGTATTCTGCACTGGTTAAGAATTTAAGGCTACCTACATTATATTCTAAACCTGTATTGTTGCTTCCTGGACCTAGTTCATAAGTTTGCCACGCTCTAATATCATTAGAACCACCAGCAAAGTAACTTTTAGTAAAAGGTATATCAGAATTATCATAAGGGATAATTACACCTAAAAATGTTCTAAATCCGAAAACAGAGTTAGAGCCCAAATCCCAAAATTGCTTATATTCAATATCTGTTTTAAAGTATTGAGCTAAAGGTATTCTAGCAAATGTTTTTTTACCATTTGCATTTGTGTTTTTCGATATTAGCCCTAAAATGTTTCCAGAATTGGCAATTCTTGCTTTAAAAAATGAAAAGTTATTATCATTAAACTTTGTTTGATTATTATAGGTATAAGAATAAGCAAGAACAGGAATTAAGAAATCTGATGTTACAATATTATATCTATTTAATATATTTAATGCTGTGTTGTATTCGTCTGAATTTGTTGCTTTAAAGCTAGTGTCAGCAGAAACTTTATTCATAAAGCTGATCGCTTCAGTTACTTGTTTGTCTATGTCGTCTGAAAGCGGATAGTTTGTGTTAATGTTATTGGCTGTATCGTAAGCTTTCGCTACATCATCTAAATTTGAAAATTCAGAACTGTAAATATCAAAATAACTATTAATATTTAAGTTTTTGATGTATTGGGTGTTCAGTATCTCTAATTGAATTGTTTTTTTTGCATTATACTGCCATTTGTAATCAGATAAAAAAGTAAAAGCTTGCCTATCTAAACCTATATTTTTTTGAAAACTAGATCCAATTGAAAATAACGTTTTTGGAGACATTTCTTTGGGTACTAATTTACTCAAGCCAAAAGGAGCAATAAACCTTGGTATTTCTAAAGAAGCGTCTACACCAATTTCCCAACCAGGACCACTGTTTGAGTTGAAATAGGACCCTAAGAAAGATAGTTTTAATAATTCTGCGCCTCTAAGAGCGTTTCTATTTGAAATAGAAAATTTAGCAGAAGAACCTATATTCCTAATGTTTGAATGTGTTATTTCAGTTTCTAAACCCAAAGTGTATTTTTCTAATGGTGATAAAAAAACATCCATTTTTAACTCATCGTCAGTTCCTGGAATTGAGCTGAATTTTATATTGGTAGATTTAAAGTTTTTAAGAGATTTTAGGTGATTTCTTGTTAAGTTTCTTAAAGTGTCTTTATAAATTTGATTTGGCTTTAGAAAAATAGATTGTGCTAAATACTTAGGATTGTATTTAACTTTATTGTGCGCTAAAAAGTTAATTCCCTTATAAGAAATAGAATCTTTTAACTGTTCTCCTTTTTTTGTGAACGAGTAGTCTGTAATAACATTTACCTCAGTAATTTTATGTACTTTAAAAGGAGTGTTTATGTAAATTCCTTGTTTTTCTTCTAGTCTATCACCAGATATTAAAAAATCAACATTTGTTTTATAATCTGCTCTTGTAGAATCTACATAGAAACCTAAAGAAGATTCTGTAAAATGATAAATACCATTGTTTCTAAAAAGTTTTAAAACTCTGCCAGCTTCGTTTCTAAATGTTTTGTCATTATATTGATCTCCCGTTTTTAATAAAGACGTTGTGCCTGAGTTTTTGTAAATAGAATCTAATACAGTCGATTCTATTTTAAAGTTTATAGTGTCTAAAATAGTAGGTTTACCTTTAGTAACATGATATTCTACAGTGGCTTTTTTGTCCTTATATAAGTTAACAACAGTATCTACTTTAGATTTAAAATAACCTTGAGTTTTGTAATAAGCCCATAAATTGTCTGCAGTCCTTTTTACTTTTTTCTTCTTAATAATTTCAGGTCCTTGGTGTTTTAAAAACCAATTATTTAAGCCAATAAAGGTATTAGCATATCCAATACTTTGTTTTTCTGAAAAAATGTTTTTTACAAAATTATAAGAACGTGGGTTTTTTTCTCCCCATTTTGATGGTGTTTTTGGTTTGTTAGGATTTCCAATATTATGCAAATACAAGGCAAAAGGTAAATCTAAAAACCTAGGATTGGGTTTTTGAAGAATATATTTCTGAATATTACTACTCTTGTTTCTAACACTATCTACAAAAATATAGTTCTGTGTAAGCATGTGTTCATCTTCTGCAACATGTTTTGTAGAATTACATGAAACAAAAATGAGTACGAATAAAAATGATAAAGAAAGTTTTTTCATTAATTTAGCAATGCTATCAAAATCAAAAATAGTATTTTTCGGCGGTTTATTTCTATTTACAATCAATTAATGAGTATTTACCCAAAACCAATAGATTTTTGGTTTTTATACTTGTTCTTTTTTCCTTTCTTTGCGTTAAAATTTTAAAACGTAACAAAGGCTATGTTTATAAATTTTGTCTTAATAAAGAAAAAAATAACTACCTCTAAAATTCTAAAAACCTATTAGTTTTGAGTATATCAAAAAATCAATTTAAACTAATAACAAGTTTATCTCAAAAAAAGTATAGACTAAAGCATAAATTATTTATTGCTGAAGGTATAAAAGTTGTGCAAGAGTTATTGAAATCTTCGTTTGAGGTTGAAATACTTTTTTGTACAGATGATTTTTCTTCAGATATTTCTGATGAACAAATAGTTAGAATTTCAGAAGTAGAATTAAAGAAAATCAGCAATTTAAAAACACCTAATCAAGTTTTAGGTTTGTTTAAAATTCCTGATGAAAAATCACTTAAAAATAAAAACTTAATTGTTGCCTTAGATGCAGTAAATGATCCTGGTAATTTAGGAACTATTATTCGTTTATGCGATTGGTTTGGGGTTGATAAATTAATTTGCTCGAAAGATACTGTAGATTGTTATAATCAAAAAGTGGTGCAAGCAAGTATGGGGTCTTTGACTAGGATTTCAATTCGTTATGTAGATTTAGCTGAATATTTATCAGAAACCAATTTACCGACTTTTATAGCTGATATGGATGGTGATAATGTGTACAAAACGAATTTACCCAAAGAAGGAATTCTTATTATGGGAAATGAAGCTAATGGAGTTTCATCAGAAATAAAAAAACTAATTACTAATAAAATTTCTATCCCACGATTTGGAGAAACTCAAGAAACTGAAAGTTTAAACGTTGCTACTGCAACTGCTATTTTATTGAGTGAGTTTAAGCGTGTTTAGACGCAATTAATAATAGGGTAAAAAAAGATTTTAGAAGGATACAAAATGACAGGTAAATGTATAAGTCTAAAGATTTGAAAATAAAAAGCTATTTTTTTTGAAAACTAAATATAATACAAAAGAAGCGATTAAACCTATTTTAATAATTATTGTAACAATGATTATTTTTTTTAATATTAGTAAAAATAATGACTCTTCAAAATTTTATGAAAATTTAGTTTTAAAAAACTATAATATGAAATTTAAAGGAACAGTGATTGAAATTAATAGAGATAACAGAAGTGATTATTACAATACCATTAAAATACAAAATTACCTTAACAAGGAAGAGTTATTTTTTTTTAATTACGAAAGTCCTAATTTCTTAAACAATTTCAAGATAGGAGATACAATAGTAAAGCTGAAAGAACAATTTTTGATTAAGTTAACTAGAAATAATAAAGACTTATTTATAAAATTGAAAGTTGATGGCTATAAGTATTATAATTTCCAAAAAAATAATCCAGATAGCATAATGTCTATATATTAAAAAAATAAGTTATTAAAAAAATAACAGATAGTCAATACAGTGAAAGAAAATAGCTATTGCTTTCTTACCTGCTTTTATAGAGATTTTTTTTGCATATAAAACCATAATTTACCTACATAAACAAATTTTTACTTTGAATCTTTGCTATTTTGCGCCTATTTTAACCTTTGCAACTCTATTTTACTCAAAAGCAAAAGTTAGAAAAACACCACGAGTTCCCATATAGTTTACGGGAGCTGTCCATTGACTGGTACCATTTGCAGGGTTATCGTATTTAATCTCGTTGTTTAATGCGAAAATTCCACGAATAGAAGGAGAAAACTTAAAGAAGTATAAGTAAATGTCTATTCCTACACCAACTTCATACATAAAGTTGCTTGTTTTCATTCTAAACTGACTAGCAAAATTATCATCTTGATTGGCTTCACTACTAGAAAAGTTGTAATTATATGAAACTCCAGCTAATAAATAAGGACGAATATTTTTATATCTATCTGTACTGAATTTTAATAATATTGGAACGTGTAAATAAGTAGAACTTACATCTCTAACACTGTCTTTTGGAAGTGCTAAGTGATTAAAGTAAATTTTCTTAGCGTTGGTCATTAAACCAGGTTCAAAACGTAAACTTAAATTTTTATGTAAGCGTAAGTCTGCAATTAAACCTACATTAAAACCAGCAGTTGGCTCTACAGTAATATTTGCATTTGGTACTGTAGGAACGTCTTTTAAACTGACTTTAAAATCATTTTGGTTTACCCCCAAATAAAAACCATAATGGATTTTATTTTTATCAAAACTTGGTAGATATTCAACTCTATCGCTTTGTGAAAAAAAAGCAATTGAAGTTAAAAGGAATAAACTGAATATTAGATTTCTTTTACTTATCATTATTTACGTGCAGTATAAATTGTAGCAACTCCAAAAGTTACAGGTTTATCTTCTGTATGTGTAAACCCATTTTTTTGTAAAATATTGTTGAAAGCTTCACCAAAAGGGAACGAGTTTGCAGATTCTGATAAGTATGAATACGCAACTTTATCTTTCGAAAATAATTTACCTACTACAGGTAGAAATAAATTAGTGTATAATTTATAGCCTTGTTTAAAAGGAAAAGAGGTTGGGTTAGATGTTTCTAAAATAACCAAAACTCCAGTCGGTTTTAAAACTCTTGCAATTTCTTTAATTCCTTTATTTAAGTTTGCGAAATTACGAACTCCAAAAGAAACTGTAATAGCATCAAAAGTATTGTCATCAAAAGGCATGTCTTCAGAATCACCAACAATCATTTCTATTTTGTCTGATAGATTTTCTTTGGCAATTTTCTGTTTTCCAACTTCTAACATTCCTTCAGAAATATCTAAACCTACAATTCTATCAGGGTTTAAAGCTGCCATCATTATAGCTAAATCTCCAGTTCCTGTCGCGATGTCTAAAATTTGTTTCGGATTGTTTTCTCCAACAATCTTCACTACTTTTTTACGCCATTTTACATCAATTCCTAAAGAAATAACTCTGTTTAAACCATCGTAATTTTCAGAAATGTTATCAAACATTTGAGCAACTTGCTCTTTTTTACCAAGTTTAGAATCTTTGTATGGGTTTATCTTTTCTGCTGACATTTTTCTTATCCGTTAATTGCTACTACTTCATTAATTTGATTTGGTAACATTTCTTTTAGTAAGTTTTCTATTCCGTTTTTTAAAGTAGCAGTAGAGGATGGGCATCCACTACAAGCACCTTGTAAAACGACACTTACTATTTTATGTTCTACATCATAAGAGCGAAAAGCAATGTTTCCACCATCGCTAGCAACAGCAGGTTTTATGTATTCGTCTAAAATATCTACAATTTGTGCTTCAATTCCTTCTAATTGAACTTTAGGTTCTTCGGCTTTATCTTCTTCAGCTGATTTTGTTTCAGATGGTAAGTCTTTAATGATCGTCTTTCCTGAAACTAAATATTCACGAATAAAAGTTCTTACTTCTGCAAAAACATCACTCCATTCTACCATGTCGTATTTTGTAACAGAAACGTAATTATCAGAAATAAATACTTCTTTTACAAATGGAAAATTAAAAACAGCTTGTGCTAAAGGAGATGATTTGCTAGCTTCATCAATATTTTTATATTCAACATTCGTCTGTGTTAGTGACTTGTTGGATGCAAATTTCATTACTGAAGGATTTGGTGTAACCTCAGAATATACCTCAATTGCTTCTTTTTTAGAAGTAGGGGCTTCATCAACAACAACACCTTCGTCATTTAAATAAGCTTCAATTTGTTCTTTAACTTCTTCTTGCACATCTATCCATTCTAAAATGTCAAAACGTTGAACAGCAATAAAGTTTGCTGTAATAAAAACTTTCTTCACAAAAGGTAAGTAGAATAACTGTTGTGCTAAAGGCGAATTCTTTGCTTCGTCTATATTGCTATATTCATAACTACCTCCGTTTATTAAAACTTGATTGGTGTTAAATTTTATAATTGTATTGTTGGTAGTTTCTTGAACTGTGATTTTTACGTCTTTCATTATCTTGAAAAAATTGAATTGCAAAATTAAGGCAAAAAAGGGAAACAGAATTGTTTTTGATATGTTAAAAATTGAATTCCGCTTAAAGACAGCGTTTATCTGTTTAAGCGGAATTCAATTTTTAACTTTTAAAAGTTACAGGTTTAATGTAATTGAAGCTGTAATTGTTCTGTTGTCTATATCTAACTCTGCTGGGTTTACATTAAAGCCAGGGTAGAAGTTGTATAAGCTTGATTTATTATTGTTGCTGTAAGAAAAGTCTAATTTAAAGCTACCAAAGTTATATCCAGCTCCTAAAGAATGTCCTTTTAAATTATTTGAATCTTTAGCTAATCTATCGGGGTTTTGCTCAAATTTATATCCTCCTCTAATACTAAATCTATCAAAACGCCATTCTGTACCAACATTAAATGAGTGTGTGTTTCTTAATTCATTTTGAAAAAATTGATTTTCTTCGATGAAATTATTGTTTGAAAATTTGATGTTTTGATAATTTTTATTGATGTAATCTAAACTCAATAACCCATTTTTACCAAAAATAAAAGCGGCACTTGCTGTAAATTTGCTTGGTGTTTTTAATTTGTATAATAGTTCTTGTGAAGGATAATATTCGTTTCCAAAATCATCAACATTATTAGAGTATGTTTTATTGTCATTACTAACTACAATTTCTGTATCTCCATAAAAGCCATCATTATCTAAAATATTTGTAGATTCAATTATTTCTGAATACCAAGTTGGAGTTTGGTAAGCAAGACCAAATCTAAAATTAGGATGTGCTTTGTAAATAAATCCTGCGTTAGCGGAAAAACCAGTTCCTGTGGTAAAGTTCTCTTGATAATAAAAAGCATCTAATTCATTATTATTTGCATCACTATTAAATTCTGTTAATAGTGATTGTTGACTAAAGTCTAAATCATAAAAATTTAATCCTAAACCTATATATAGTTTGTTTTGGTGAACAGATGAAAAGGCAATGTTTAATTCAGAAATTTCACCTTTATAGTTATTAGAAAAACGTTGCTCATCGGCTAAATTATAATTTAAAGCAGGAGAGTTGTTGTCTAAAGGGAATTCTGTAAAAGTAGCAACACCACTATTTCCTTGTGCTATAAAACTATCTGTAAAATCTTTTGTAATTCTATAGTTAAAACCAATTGCAAATTTACTCCATTCAGAATTGTATGCGCTGTCAAAAACTAAAACAGCACCTGCATGAGAAAGGTTGAAGAAGTTATCTTGTGTAGATAATGATTTTCCATAATAATTAGAAATTATATCAGTGTTTCTAGAGTTAATTGTTCCTGTAAAATAACTATTTTTAAATACAGCAATACCTGCAGGATTTATACTCATTGAAGAAACATCTCCTCCTAATGCTCCAAATGCACCACTCATAGCTGTAAATCGTGCAGAACCATTTTCATCATTTTGTGAAAACAAAATTCCTAAATCTTGATATCCTAAAGACTGAGAATAAGACGTGATTGTTGCTGCGAAAAATAACGCTATTGTTATAAAATTTTTCATAATAATATTTATATAATTTTTTATTTAAGTTATCTTATCCTCTTTTTCTTGATGAAGATGAACTCCTTGAAGATGAGCTACTAGAGCTACTTCTGTTATAACTACTTCTTGTAGATGAACTTCTAGAGCTGCTTCTACGAGGAGAACTTCTTGTAGAAGATGATCTTGTAGAAGAAGAGCTTCTTGTTGAAGGTTTGCTGTTACTACTGCTTCTTCTTGTTGATGAATTTGTAGATGAATTTCTTGTTGAAGAACTATTTCTAGACGCTGTAGAACTTGATGTTCTTCTTGTAGAATTATTAGAATTTCTGTTGGTAGCTGTATTCGATCTTCTTGTTGTAGAAGAAGCGGTAGATGATCTTCTAACAACTACAACTTGTCTTTTGTTTCTTGTGTTTGTATTGTTATTTACATCAGCAATATTTCTTCTGCTTCCAGAACTTCTTTTTGTAGAAGAACCACTTCTTGTGGGTGTAGAGCTTCTCCTTGTTGTAGTTGAGCTACCTCTCGTTGAACCTCTTCTAGGAGATGTTGTTGTATTACTGCTTCTTCTAGAAGTAGTTGTTGGTTTTCTTTTTGTAGATGTACTAGACCTTCTACTGCTAGAATTAGCTTTATTACTTCTTCTGTTGTAGATGCTATTACTTGTAGTTCTTCTTCCGTAATTACTATTTCTATAATAACGATTATTGTATCTGTTGTTATAGTTTCTATAAGGGTTTGCGTAACCATAATAACCTGATTGGTAATAATAAGGGTTGTAAAAGCCTACGTTCCATGCATAGTAATTATGATAAGGGTGCCAGTAAGGATTATAATTCCATCCATAATAGCCTCTATTGCTCCAGTTTCTGTAGCCCCAAGTGTCGTAATAACCATATCCGTAATTACCATTCCAATAAGGATTGCTAATTAAATTTATATTAACTACTACATCATTGTTTTCACCTTGTCCCCAAGGTTGGTTTGGATTGTAATTTAAATTTTCATCAATAACTTCTTCGTCAATATAAATAGTATCTACAGTATTGTAATCATCTACGTTTGTAAAAACATCATTATTGTTTATGTTATTTAAGCTATCGTATTTTTTTAAAAAATAATTTTCTTCGTATTCTTGGTACTCTTTTTCATCAACAACTATTACTCTTTTATTTTCTTTAACAGTTGTTTCGTCATCATAAATACCATCGTCATATGATGCGTTTTGATAAGTCCCACAAGAAACCAAAACTAGAATAATTGTAAGTAAAAATAATAGTTGGTTTAATTTGAAATTTTTATATCGTAGTTTCATAATGAATATATTTAGATGAATACTTATTTTAATGATTAAATCTTGCTAAAAACTCTTTAAATTATAGTAATTTTGTATCGTTTTTGTAAAATAGATACTAAAATTTTTAACAAAACTTTCACTTTAAAGGTAACAATATTTGTGCCAAACTTTTGATTATGAGCAAACATTTAACAAAAAGAGCCGACGATTATTCTAAATGGTATAACGAATTAGTAGTAAAAGCTGATTTAGCTGAGAACTCTGCTGTTCGAGGTTGTATGGTTATAAAGCCTTATGGTTATGCTATTTGGGAGAAAATGCAAGCAGAACTAGATAGAATGTTTAAAGAGACAGGGCATGAGAATGCTTATTTTCCTCTTTTTGTTCCTAAAAGCTTGTTTGAAGCAGAGGAGAAAAATGCAGAAGGTTTTGCTAAAGAATGTGCTGTTGTTACACATTATCGTTTACAAAATGACCCTGATAATCCAGGTAAGTTAAGAGTAGATCCAGAAGCAAAGTTAGAGGAGGAGTTAGTTGTAAGACCGACTTCTGAAGCAATTATTTGGAATACTTATAAAGGTTGGGTGCAATCTTATAGAGATTTACCTTTATTAATAAATCAATGGGCAAATGTTGTTCGTTGGGAAATGCGTACGCGTTTATTCTTACGTACAGCAGAATTTTTATGGCAAGAAGGACATACTGCACACGCAACAAAAACAGAAGCTGTAACAGAAGCAAGACAAATGCAAGATGTGTATGCAGAGTTTGCTGAAAATTTTATGGCAATGCCAGTAGTTAAAGGAATAAAATCTGATAGCGAACGTTTTGCAGGAGCAGAAGATACCTATACTATTGAAGCTTTAATGCAAGATGGAAAAGCATTACAAGCAGGAACAAGTCATTTTTTAGGTCAAAATTTTGCAAAAGCTTTTGATGTGAAGTTTACTTCAAAAGAAGGAAAAAAAGAATATGTTTGGGCAACTTCTTGGGGAGTTTCTACTCGTTTAATTGGTGGTTTAATTATGACACATTCTGATGATTTAGGTTTGGTATTACCTCCTAAATTAGCGCCTATTCAGGTTGTAATTGTGCCTATTTATAAAGGTGACGAGCAATTAGATGCTATTTCAGAAAAAATGAATGTATTTGTAAAGGAATTAAGAAAAAAAGGTATTTCTGTTAAATTTGATACTAGAGACACATATAGACCAGGAGCTAAGTTTGCAGAATACGAATTAAAAGGTGTTCCTGTTAGAGTTGCAATTGGAAATAGAGATTTAGAAAACGGAACTTTAGAAATAGCAAGAAGAGATACTCTAGAAAAGCAAACTGTTGCACAAGATGATGCTGTTTCATTTATCGAAAATCTTTTAGAAGAAATACAAGATAATTTATTTAAAAAGGCAATTGACTTTAGAAAAGAGCATACAACAGTTGTAGATGATTTTAAAGAGTTTAAAAAAGCAATAAAGAGTAAAGGTGGTTTTGTTTCTGCGCATTGGGATGGTACAGAAGAAACAGAAGACAGAATAAAAGAATATACAAAGGCAACTATTAGATGTATTCCTAATGATGCAGAAGAAGAGTTAGGAGTCTGTGTTTTAACGGGTAACCCATCAAGTAAAAGAGTGCTTTTTGCAAAGGCATATTAATTTTGAAAAAAAAATAACATTTTTTTATAAAATTGTTGCGGGAGTTAAAAAACGTTGTATATTTGCACCCGCAATTGAGGTATATTTTAATTGTTATGGTCCGTTCGTCTAGGGGTTAGGACGCATGGTTTTCATCCATGTAACACGGGTTCGATTCCCGTACGGACTACAAGTTTTAATAAACAAAACGAATTAAGAAATTATGGCAAATCACAAGTCAGCATTAAAGAGAATTAGAAGTAACGAAGCTAAAAGGTTACGTAACAAATATCAGCATAAAACTACTCGTAATGCTGTAAGAGATTTACGTTCTGCAGAAGATAAAAAAGAAGCAGAAGGAAAATTAGTTAAAGTAATTTCTATGTTAGATAAATTAGCTAAGACTAATATTATCCATAAAAATAAAGCTGCTAATTTAAAATCTAAATTAACAAAGCACGTTGCTGCATTGTAAGATTTTAATTCTTAAAAAATTCAAAAACTCTGAATATCTATATTCAGAGTTTTTTTTGTTTCTTTTTTAAACTTATTCTTAATATTTATATTCTGGTTTATTTTATACTATTCATCAGTTATAAATTGATAAATACTCTAATAATTGTTTTAAAAGAATAGAATTCCTCATATCTAAAATTAAATTTATACTGTAGTAAGGTTGATTTCAATTATAAGTCTAATATTAATGTGCTTTAAGGTGGTTTTTTATAAATATTTGTGATGCTAAATCAACTATTTTCAAAAAAATGATATGTTTTAAAATGATTGTTTGCAGATGTTAAAAAACATTGTATATTTGCACCCGCAATTGAGATGTATTTTAATTGTTATGGTCCGTTCGTCTAGGGGTTAGGACGCATGGTTTTCATCCATGTAACACGGGTTCGATTCCCGTACGGACTACAAGTTTTAATAAACAAAACGAATTAAGAAATTATGGCAAATCACAAGTCAGCATTAAAGAGAATTAGAAGTAACGAAGCTAAAAGGTTACGTAACAAATATCAGCATAAAACTACTCGTAATGCTGTAAGAGATTTACGTTCTGCAGAAGATAAAAAAGAAGCAGAAGGAAAATTAGTTAAAGTAATTTCTATGTTAGATAAATTAGCTAAGACTAATATTATCCATAAAAATAAAGCTGCTAATTTAAAATCTAAATTAACAAAGCACGTTGCTGCATTGTAAGATTTTAATTCTTAAGAAATTTAAAAACTCTGAATATTTATATTCAGAGTTTTTTTTTGCTCTTAATTTAAATTTCTCTTTGACTGACCAGAGAATGTTTATTATGAGGATATATTAAGGGTTTTATATACGACTTGGTGCCTTTTTCTAATAATGTATTTTTAAAACAATTTCTAGGCTAAAAGAAGTCTAAAAGAAGTCTAAAATATGGGTAGAAGATATTGGTTGAATTTACCAATCATAATTTTTATGAGCATCTAGTCTTATAAAGATAAATAGTAAGACCGTGAATCCCCAAAGAGAGGATCCTCCATAACTGAAAAACGGTAACGGTATTCCAACAGTTGGCAATAAACCGATAACCATACCTATATTAACGATAATGTGAAAAAAGAGGATAGAGGCTACACTATAGCCATATATTCGTCCAAACTTATTAGAATGTGTTTCTGAGAGATAAATAATTCTATATAGCATTAGCATGAAAATTATAATAACAAAACTACTACCTAAAAAGCCCCATTCTTCACCAACAGTACTAAATATATAATCTGTGTGTTGTTCAGGTACAAAATCTCCTTTGGTAATATCTCCTTTTAAAAAACCTTTACCTGTCCAACTTCCAGAACTAATTGTTAATTCAGATTGATGAGAATTGTAACCTATATTCTTTGTGTCGGTTTTTAGTCCTAATAGCACCTCAAAACGATCTCTGTGATGTTGTTTAAAAATATTATTATAAGTAATATTTGTTCCAAAGATAAAAAGTGTAGTAACTATATATATTGTTAAAACTTTATACCAATTAAAACGAATAAACCTTTTACCACCTCTGTAAGTTGCATAAATAGTGGCAATAGTAATTAAGATTAATAAGGTTACTAGGATTGGAAAGTATCCAAAGAAAATAGTTAAAATGAAAAGAAGGATCAATAAGGACCCAAAAATAATATAATTCAACGTTAATCCTTCTCTATTTAAAACAAAAAAGAATGCTAAGTAAATTAATGCAGAACCTGCATCTGGTTGAAGTGTTATTAAAAGAGCTGGAGTAAAAATAATGATAAAAGCTTTTACCTGGTTTTTTACCAACTTTAAATTGTATTGTCTATCACTTAAAAGTTTGGCTACTGCTAAGGCTGTAAAAGCTTTCACAAACTCGGAAGGTTGTAAGCTCATAGCTCCAAAATTAAACCATGATTTTGCTCCATTTATTTCCTTTCCAAGAGGAAACAATAGTATTAATGCAAATAATGAGATGATATAAAAAATACTTGCAAACTGCTCGTAAAATTTGGAGTTAAAAAAGAGGATAATAACTATTAACGGAATACTTAAAACAATCCAAATAATTTGTTTTCCATATTTAGTAGAAAAGTCTAATATTTGATGATTCTCTTCCGTTTTTGATGCGGCATAAATATTCATCCATCCAAAACCAACAAGTGTAATGAATAGAAAAACAAGAATCCAATCTATGTTTGCAAAAATGTTATTTCGTTCCTGACGCAATTTCTTTAGGCTTTTGGTTTAACTTATCGTAAATATCTTGTAAACTTAAGTTTAACATGTTTTGTTCTCTATATTTATTTGCTTTAGAGATTTCACCTGTCAAATATTTTTCAATAAGTAAACTAGTAATTGGAGCCGCAATGGTAGATCCATAACCACCGTTTTCAACAAAAATAGCCAAAGCAATTTTCGGATTTTCTTTTGGAGCAAATGCAACTAAAATTGAATGATCTGGAAGTTGAATTTTCTGACCATCAATTCTTATAAAATTTTCTGCAGTACCTGTTTTACCACAAATTTCAATTCCTTTTACTTGACTCCATTTCCCTGTTCCTGTTTTAAAAACTTCGTGCATTGCTTCAACAACAGGAGAAAAATGTTTTTTATCAATAGTAGTTTGTTTTGCTATCGTGAATTTTGGGTTGTCAATAGATTTTTTATCAACTTGTTTTAAAATATGTGGTGTATAAAAATAACCTCTATTTGCTATTGCAGCTGTAAAATTTGCTAATTGAATTGGAGTAGTTAAGATTTCTCCTTGACCAATTGCATTGGATATTGTTGTAGATCCATTCCAAGAATATTTATAACGGCTATCATAATACTTTCCATTTGGAATTAAACCTTTTTGTCCTGCAGGTAAATCATAGCCTAAATAATCACCTAATCCAAAACTAGAAACGTGTTTATGCCAATTATCTATCCCTTCAGAAGGATTGTTGTCTTTTTCTACAATCCTTTTATAGGTATTAGAAAAGTAACTGTTACAAGATTTTGCAATAGCAGTTTTTAACTTAATAGGTCTTCCAACAATTCCACAATGACAACCCATAAATTCGTTTGCTCTTTTACCATATTTAAAACCGTGGTAACATTTAAAAGATGTTTGCTCATTAATAATTTTTTCTTGAAGCCCTATTAAGGCATTCATCATTTTAAAAGGAGAACCTGGTGCGTAAGCTGCTAATAAACCTCTGTCATAAGAAGGTTTACTTATGGTGTCATTAAATAGTAGGGTAGAGTTTTTAGATCGTTTTCTTCCAACTAACATGTTAGGGTCGTAAGAAGGAGCAGTTACAAGGGCGAGTATTTCTCCTGATGAAGGTTCTATTGCTACAATTCCACCTCTTTTACCAGCCATTAATTTCTGAGCAAAGAGCTGTAAATCTATATCTAAAGTTAAGGTAAGATCTTTCCCGTTTTTAGGTAATGTATCATATTTTCCATTGGAAAAAGATCCTGTTACTTTATTAAGATTGTTTCTCTGTAAATGTTTTTTTCCTTTACTTCCTCTCAAGTAATTTTCATACTCTCTTTCAATACCATCTTTACCAATTAATTCTCCTGCTTGATAATAATTGTTCTTTTTAGCTAAACTTTCATTTACCTCACCAATATAACCAAGAACATTTGCAGCTGCATTTATTGGGTACTCTCTTATAATTCTCTTTTGAATAAAAAATCCAGTGTATTTGTGAAGTTTTTCTTGAAGAAAAGCAAAATCTTCTTTGGCTAATTGTTTTAAAAATACAGAGGGCAGGTAAGAAGCATATCTTTCTGCTTTTTGAAATCTTTTTAAGAAACTTTCTTTATCAATTTTTAATAGATTACAAAATTCTATAGTATCTAAAGGCTTTACTTGATTTGGTTGTACCATAACATCATAAGAAAGCTGGTTTGCAACCAAAAGTTTTCCGTTTCTGTCATAAACATATCCTCTTTCTGGGTAATCATATTCAATTTTTACCGCAGAATTGTGTATTGGGTCATAATTAGAGCCTCTAATTATTTGAAGCTGAAATAGTCTTCCAATAAAGATAAAACCAACAATGGTAATTAAAAAATAGAGTAAAAAACTTCTTTGCATTATTCGCTTTTAGTAAAAATATAATTTCCTGTAAAAAATAAAATCAATGTAAAAATACTAGCATATAAAGTATTTAAAAAAACCATTGATAAATTTAGAAAACTAAAATTAGCAAAAGAAAAATAAATAAGATGATGAATTATTGTTAAAGTTACGATATAGTTAAAAACTTTACCAAAAGATTCTGATTTTAAGTTGAAAAAAGGATAATCTACAGGTAGTTTTCTAAAGTAAATTTTTATGAAAAATAGTCTAATATAAGCAATGAATAACGTTGAGAATGCGTGAATTCCTCCTGAATCTGAGAAGAAATCAACGAGAAGACCAAGTATAAAACTGAAAAATAGAAAAGAAAATCTATTTTCTTTTAAAGGATATAAAAAGACAAATGCGATATAAAGATATGGGTTAATATAACCAAAAAAGTTAATATTATTAAGAACCAAAACTTGCAGTAAAAGCAAGAAAACAAAAAATAAAATTTGATTTATGCTTTTATTCATTGCTTGAGTTTTCTAATGTCTGTATTTCTTCTTTATCTAAATTTTTAACGACATAAACGTATCCAAGATTACTCATGTCATTAAAAAGAAGTACATCAACTTTATTGTCTGCTGTATTTCCTATGTTTATTTTTAATATAGTTCCAATCAGAATTCCTTCAGGAAAAATAGTTGATTTTCCTCCGGTTTCAATAGTGTCTCCAATTTTTATAGGAGCTTGTCTTGGAATATCGTGTAATTGAACAGTGTTGTAATCAATTCCGTCCCATTTTAATGTTCCGTAAAAAGTATTTCCTTTAATACGCGCATTAATACTACTATTCTTACTTAAAATAGATTGAACTCTTGTGTAGTTGTTTGATGTGTTTTCTGTAATACCAATAATACCTTTACTATTTATAACAGCCATTTCTTTATCTAATTTCTGGTTTTTACCTTTATTAATAGTTAAGAAATTAAATTGTTTAGAGTAATTATTGTTGATGATTTTTGCGTTTGTATATGTATATTTCTGTTTATATTTAATAGAATCCACAACAGTTGAGTCAATTATTAAACTTGTAGAAATGTTTTTCTCTAATTGGTTTTTTAGACGCGTGTTTTCTTCTGATAAAATCTTGTTTTCAGAACTTAAATTTAAATATTCCGTAGAATTAGAAAGCGTTGTATATAAACCTCCAGTAATACTATTTGCAGAGTTTACAAATTTGCTTTTATGAAAGTTAAGGTTATTGAAAATGAATGTCAGCGCAATGAGCTCTAACAAAAGGAAAAACAGAAAATATTTAAACTTCTGAAAAAAATAGATAATCTGCTGCATTGTTAGAACTTAAAACTACTATTTCATTAAAACATTTTTGTATTTTTTTAATTCTTTTAAAGCAATTCCTGTTCCACGAACTACAGCTCTTAAAGGATCTTCTGCAATATAAACAGGTAAGTCTGTTTTTCTTGATAAACGCTTGTCTAAACCTCTTAACATAGAACCACCTCCTGCTAAATAAATACCAGTATTGTAAATATCAGCAGCTAATTCAGGTGGAGTTTTAGAAAGTGTTTCCATAACCGCATCTTCAATTCTTAAAATAGATTTATCTAATGCTTTTGCAATTTCTCTATAAGAAACTTGCACTTGTTTTGGCTTACCACTTAATAAATCTCGTCCTTGAACAAGCATTTCATCTGGTGGTGTTTCTAAATCTTCAGTAGCAGCACCAATTGTAATTTTTATTTTTTCAGCAGTCGTTTCTCCAACATGTAAATTGTGTTGCGTACGCATATAGTACATAATGTCGTTTGTAAATAAGTCTCCTGCAACTTTTACAGATTGATCACAAACAATACCACCTAAAGCAATAACAGCAATTTCTGTTGTACCACCACCAATATCAATAATCATATTTCCTTTTGGCTCCATAATGTCGATACCAACACCAATTGCAGCAGCCATAGGTTCATAAATTAAATATATTTCTTTAGCATTCATGTGTTTTGCAGAATCACGAACAGCTCGTTTTTCTACCTCTGTAATTCCAGAAGGAATACAAATAACCATTCTTAATGCAGGTGGAAATAATTTCTTTTTGATTGAAGGAATTTGCTTTACAAATTCTTTAATCATTTGTTCTGATGCTTCAAAATCAGCTATAACTCCATCTTTTAAAGGACGAATTGTTTTAATATTTTCATGGGTTTTTCCTTGCATTAAATTGGCTTCTTTACCAATTGCAATAATTTCTCCAGTAATTCTGTTTCTTGCAACTATAGAAGGACTATCAATAACCACTTTTCCGTTGTGAATTATTAATGTGTTTGCGGTCCCTAAATCAATCGCAATATCTTCCGTCATAAAATCGAAAAAACCCATAAAATATATTTGTTGTTTTATTCTTGATGTATTATTACAAACTTACTAAATTTCTGAATGTAAATTACATATTAAATATTAATGTTTAAAATGTCTCGTTCCTGTCATTACCATAGATATATTATGGTCATTACAGTAATCGATACTTAATTGATCTTTAATAGATCCTCCAGGTTGAATAACACTTTTTATACCTGCATTATCTGCAATTTCGACACAATCAGGAAAAGGGAAAAAAGCATCACTTGCCATTACACATCCATTTAAATCGAATTTAAAAGATTGTGCTTTTTCTATTGCTTGGTTTAAAGCATCAACTCTACTTGTTTGTCCTGTTCCACCTGCTAATAATTGCTTATTTTTTACAAGAATTATAGTATTAGATTTTGTGTTTTTACATAATTTAGAAGCAAACAGTAAATCATCTAACTCGCTTTGAGTTGGTTTATTGTTAGTAACGTACTTTAAATCACTTAATTTATCTGTAATACTATCTTTATCCTGAACTAAAGAACCATTTAAACAAGTTCTTATAGTTGTTGTTGGTAACTCAGCATCTTTTTGAATTAAAATAATTCTATTTTTCTTTCCTTTTAAAATAGCTAAAGCATCATCAGATAAAGAAGGAGCGATTACAACTTCACAAAATAAAGTATGAATTTTTTCTGCAGTTTCTTTGTCTATTTCTGTATTTGCAATTAAAACGCCACCAAAAGCAGAAACTGGATCTCCAGCTAAAGCATCTGTATAGGCTTGACTAATTGTGTCTCTTTGAGCAAAACCACAAGTATTGTTATGTTTTAAAATAGCAAAAGTTGGTGCTTCTCCTTTAAATTCTTGAATTAAATTAACAGCAGCATCAACATCAAGTAAATTGTTGTAACTTAATTCCTTACCGTGAAGTTTATCAAACATTGCTTCTAAATCTCCAAAGAAATATCCTTTTTGATGAGGGTTTTCTCCATAACGTAAAACGTTAGATTTTTGTTCGCTTGCTTTGTAAACTATTTCATCTTCATTAAAATAATTGAAAATAGCAGTATCATAATGAGAAGAAATGTTAAATGCCTTAGCAGCAAATTTCTTTCTTGTAGCTATAGATGTTTTACCGTTATTTTCTGAAAGAATATTTAAGAAACTATCATATTGGTCCATTGAAGAAACAATAAATGTGTCTTTAAAATTCTTTGCAGCAGCTCTTATTAGAGAAATTCCTCCAATATCAATTTTCTCTACAATATCTTGTTCAGGTGCTCCAGAAGCAACTGTTTTTTCGAAAGGATATAAATCTACAATTACTAAATCTATTTGAGGAATATTAAATTCCGCTAATTCAGCAACATCGCTTTCGTTGTCTTGTCTGTTTAAAATTCCTCCAAAAACTTTTGGGTGTAGCGTTTTAACCCTACCTCCTAAAATAGAAGGATAAGAAGTAACCTCGTCTACAGGAATAACATTTATTCCTAAGTCTTTAATGAATTTCTCTGTTCCTCCAGTAGAATAGATAGTTACATTTAATTCATTTAATTTTTTCACAACTGGTTCTAGACCATCTTTGTGAAATACCGAAATTAATGCGGATTTAATTGTTTTTGAAGTGCTCATTTTGTGTTGTCTTGTTAAGCGTGCAAATTTAATAAAAGCAATCTTGTAAGACAATAAAAGATAGTAACAATACGAGCAAATAGTTAACAACTATTCTATCTGTACTCTGGTTTTAAAATGTTCTACTAAAGTAGAGTAATCTCTAGGTGTTCTTTTGTCTTCCTTTTTTTGCAAAAATGGAAGCATTTTCAGCAAAATGCTGTTAGATTGTTTTTTCATAATTAGGGGTATAAAAAGTTATTCTGCGTTTTCAATAAAATCTCTAAACGAAATAATGAGTTTGTCTATAAAAGAAGGTTTACTTCTGTAGAGATTGTTATTGGTGTTGTTTGATACAACGGATGTAGTGTCTTCTTGTTTTCTCATTATTTAGGGGATTAATGATTAATAGAATGATTATAAATGTGTTTAATAGGTAACAAACTTAGTTAAAAATAAGTAGAAATACTATTTTTAGTCTAAAATGTTTGCTACCTTTTTACAGATGTATTCTAAAAGCTGTTCATCTTTTTCTGTAAAAGTGTTTGCTGTATGGGAGTCTATATCTATTTGACCAATGTTTTCGTTGTTTACAAAAATAGGAATTACAATTTCAGATTTCACTTTCCATCCACAAGAAATATAATTATCTTGTTCAGATACATCTTGTACTATAAAATTTTCATTACTTACAGCAACTTGTCCACAAATACCTTTACCAAAAGGTATTATAACATGGTCAGTTTCTTCACCGGTGTATTGAGCTAATTTTAATTCGTCTTTATCTCCATTTTTAAAATAAAAACCAACCCAATCGTAGTAAGAGATTTCTTTCTCTAAATAATCACAGATAGTTTGAAGTTTTTCATCTTTTGCTATATTTGATGAAATAATATTATCTATTTGCTGTTGTAAAATATCTATATTCATTTTGTATATTCGTTATATAAATTGCAAAAATAAATTAAAAATCATTGTGAAAAAACATAAAAACATCATCATTTTTCTGGTTAAGTTTTTTATAACCTATTTTGTATTAGTTGCAATTTATAATGGTTATTTACAAAAATCTCAACAAAAAGACGATGTTTATCAAACTTCATCAATAACAAGTCTTGTTGCTAATCAAACAGAAAAGGTGCTTAATGTTTTTGGTTATAATGTAGAAGCTGTTCAGCATGATCAAGAAATGTCTGTTAAATTAATAATAGAAGGTCAGTATGTTGCCAGGGTTATTGAAGGCTGTAACTCTATAAGTTTAATTATTTTATTCGTGGCTTTTATTGTTGCCTTTTCGGGCTCTATAAAGGCTACTTTTCTGTTTTCTGTTTTTGGTAGTATTTTAATTTATGTTGTTAATGTTTTAAGAATTGCATTTCTTAGTGTTATGATTAATAAATTTCCAAATCAGATTGGAATTTTACATGATTTAGTTTTTCCTGCAATCATTTATGGTACTGTTTTTTTACTTTGGGTTTTATGGGTTAATAAGTTTTCTAATTACAAAAGATGAATAAATACATAAAAATAGTACTAGCTTTAATACTTTTTTCGCTACTTTTTGTTGTTAGAGCATTTGAGTCTCAATTATTCTACGACCCATTACTAGAGTATTTTAAAAATGATTATTTATATAAATATATATATAATATTGATGTCTGGCGTTTGACAATAGATATGTTGTTTAGATATACTTTAAATTCGTTAATATCATTAGGGTTGATTTGGGTTTTATTTGAAAGAAAAGATTACTTAAAGTTTTCTGGATTTTTTTTAATGTTAGCATTTATGATTCTTATTGTAGTTTTTGTGCTACTACTTAGAGATGATTTTGAAAGCGGTTATTTATTGCCTTTTTATGTAAGACGATTTATCATTCATCCCTTATTTTTATTGTTATTATTGCCTGCTTTTTATTATCAAAAATTGAGTAATAGGTAATTTAACAATATTTTAGATTTACTTGTTGTAAATTTGCAATTGTAATGAAACAAATTTTTTCTAAAATATCATCATTCTCACTAGTACTTTTGGTGTTTTTTTCTACTTTTTCTTTTACAGTAGAGAAACACTTTTGTGGAGATTTTTTAATGGATGTTTCCTTTATAGGACATGCAGATGATTGTGGAATGGACATGGGGAAAGTATCTTCTAAAAAGAAGAATTGTTGTAAAGATGAAGTTCATCATATTGAAGGTCAAGATGAATTACAACAAACTTCTGCTGATGAATTTAATTTTTCGAAACAACAATTTCTAGTTTCTTTTTATATTTCTTATAATGATTTATTTATAGAAAATGAATCAAAGAAAACAACTTACAAAGATGCTTCTCCACCTGACATTCCTTTAGATTATCAGGTTCTTTACCAGTCTTTTTTAATTTGATTTTATAATTATTACCTCCAAAAAAGTTTCTCTTTAAAAGAAGCTTAGATGTATAATTATTAAAATCAAAAACAATGAAAAAATATATATTAAGTAGTATTTTACTACTAATTCCGTTTGTAATATTCTCTCAAACAACTTTCAAGGGAATGATTATGGATAAAAATAATCCTAAAGATAATTTAGGTGTAGAAGGCGTAAGTGTACATTGGTTACAAACAAATGTTAGCGCAATTACAAACAAAAAAGGATGGTTTACAATTCCTTATAAACCCGAATATAAAAAACTAGTCGTTAGTTATTTAGGCTATAAAACAGATACAATTTCAATAACAAGTTTAAAGCCACTTCATCATTTTTTGACAGAAGAAGGCGAATTGAATGAAGTTGTTGTAAGAACAAAAAAGAAAGCTACCTATAAATCATACTTAACAACAGCTAATATGTTTACTGTTAATTCTGATGAATTATTAAAAGCTGCTTGTTGTAATTTGGCGGAAAGCTTTGAAACAAACCCATCGATAGATGTTAGCTTTTCTGATGCTTTAACAGGAACCAAACAAATACAAATGTTAGGTTTAACAAGTCCATACTTGTTAATTTCTCAAGAGAATATTCCCTCTGTAAGAGGCGCTTCACAAGTTTTCGGACTAACATTTACACCAGGGACTTGGGTAGAAAGTATACAGATTACAAAAGGAGCAGGAAGTGTTGTAAATGGTTACGAAAGTATTTCTGGTCAAATAAATGCTGAATTGGTAAAACCATTTTCTGATAATAAATTCTTCTTAAATGCATATTCTTCATTAAATGGAAGATTAGAGTTAAATACGCATTTTAATCAAAGAGTTTCAGATAAATGGCAAACAGGTTTATATATTCATGGAAATTATAGAGGAGAAAAGTTTGATAAAAACAATGATAATTTTCTTGATAATCCATTAGCGAATCAAATTAATGTAATGAATCGTTGGCAATATACTGATGCTGAAAAAGGTTGGGTTAGTTTTATTAATGTTCGTTTTTTAAATGATGAAAAACAAACAGGAGAGCTAGATTTTATTCCTGAATTAGATAAAGGAACAACGAATGCTTGGGGAAGTGAAATTGATACAAAACGTTTTGAAACTTCAGCAAAATTAGGATATGTTTTTCCAGAATTGCCTTTTCAAAGTATCGGTTTTCAAATGGCATACAGCAATCATCAACAAGATTCTTATTTTGGGTTAAATGTGTATGATATTGTGCATGAAAGTGTGTATTCTAACTTAATATTCAATTCAATTATTGGTGATACTAGAAACAAATTTAAAACAGGAATTAGTTTTACATATGATAAATTTGATGAATTAGTAAATACAGATAATTTTGATAGAAAGGAAAACTCTTTAGGAGCCTTCTTTGAATACGGCTTCGATAATTTAGATGATTTTAGCTTTACAGCCGGACTTAGAGTTGATACACATAATTTATTAGGAACTTTTATGACTCCTCGTCTTCACTTAAGATATGTGCCTTGGGAGAATAGTGTTGTTAGGGCTTCATTTGGAAGAGGGAAAAGAAGTGCAAATATTTTTGCTGAAAATCAACAACTATTTGCGAGTTCAAGACAAATAAAAATTGATAATGTTGGTGGTAATATTTATGGATTAAATGCTGAAATTGCTTGGAATTATGGTGTTTCTTATATGCAGAAATTCAATCTTTTTGATAAGAAAGGTGATGTTACTTTTGATTTTTATCAAACAGATTTCAAGAACCAAGTTATTGTTGATTGGGAAAATCCACAAGAAATCTCTTTTTACGATTTAGATGGGAAAAGTATTGCAAACAGTTTTCAAGTTGAATTAAGTTATAATCTAGCTAGAAATTTTAATTTAAGAACTGCGTATAAATATTTTGATATTTCTACAGATTATAAAAGTGGAAACTTGCAAAAACCGATTCAACCTAAAGAGCGATTTTTTGCAAACCTTTCTTATGAAACAGTTACTAAGGAAAACGGTTCTCAATGGAAATTCGATACAACCTTTAATAGTATAGGTAAACAGCGTTTGCCAAATACTGCATCAAACCCTATTCAGTACCAATTATCAGAATATTCTGAAGCTTATCAAATGTTGAATTTACAAATTACAAAAGTGTTTTCTGAGAAGTTAGAAGTATATATAGGAGCAGAGAATTTAACAAATGTTCAACAGAAAAATCCTATTTTAGCAAGTGATGAACCTTTTGGTTCAAATTTTGATAGTACAATTGTGTATTCGCCAATCTTTGGAAGAGCAATGTATGCAGGTTTACGGTTTAAAATAAAGTAACCCACACAGTGGGATTTTGTAAAAGATAATAATTAAATAATCTGTCATTTCTGTGAAGGCAGAAATCTAAAAAATAATAAAAATGAAAAAAATAGTATTTATATTGAGTTTGTTTCTGGTTGGATTCTCAACTCAATCACAAGAAATTAAAAAGAAAAAGAACGCAAAGGTTGCTTTTGAGGTTGATGGTATTTGTGGAATGTGTAAAAAGCGAATAGAAACAGCGGCTTTAAAAACTAAAGGAGTAAAGTTTGCACTTTGGAATGTGCAATCTCATCAATTAAACGTAATTTTAGATGAGCGTAAAACGGATGTTTTAACGATACAGAAAAATATTTTAAAAGTTGGTCATGATGTAGTTGGTTTAGATGCAAAAAAAATAACAGCAACAGAAGAAGATTATAACTCTGTACATCCTTGTTGTAAGTATAGAGATGAGGAAATTATCTTAAATCATGAAGGAGGATTGAAAAAACAGAAAAAACAATAATATAATGAAGAAAATAATTTTAGTATTAGCAGTGATTTTTACAGTAAGTTTCGTTTTTACATCTTGTAAATCTGATAAAAAAGAAGAAAAGAAAGAACAGATTACTTCTGATAAAAAGCAAAACGTTGAGAAAGTTAAATATCAATGCCCTATGAAGTGTGAAAAAGAAAAAACGTACGATAAAGAAGGTAAATGTCCTGTTTGTGAAATGAAGTTAAGGGAAAAAGTCGCTGAAAATCATGAGGGTCATAACCATTAATATTGATTTTTGACGTCCTGAAATAACGTTACAGAATTAATAATATAAAAAAATCCGATAGAAATTTCTATCGGATTTTTATAAATATAATTTTGGCAAGAATGAGATACTTGCAAACCCACGCTGTGGGTTACATCATTCCTGGCATACCACCACCCATTGGAGGCATTCCTGCAGCAGCATCTTCTTTAATATCGATTAGTGCACATTCAGTTGTAAGAATCATTCCAGCAACAGAAGCAGCATTTTCTAATGCAACTCTAGTAACTTTTTTAGGATCAATAATTCCTGCTTCTAACATGTCTACATATTTGTCTGATTTTGCATCATAACCAAAGTCTTTTTTACCTTCTAAAACTTTATTTAAAACTACAGAACCTTCACCACCAGCATTCTCAACAATAATTCTTAATGGAGCTTCAATAGCTTTATTAATAATTTGTACACCAGTAGTTTCGTCTAAATTATCAGTAGTAATTTTCTCTAATACTATTTTAGCTCTCACTAAAGCAACACCACCACCAGCAACAATACCTTCTTCAACAGCAGCACGAGTTGCGTGTAATGCATCATCAACTCTATCTTTCTTCTCTTTCATTTCTACTTCAGAAGCAGCACCAACATATAAAACGGCAACACCACCAGCTAACTTAGCTAAACGTTCTTGTAGTTTTTCTTTGTCGTAATCAGAAGTTGTAGTTTCTATTTGTGCTTTAATTTGGTTTACTCTTGTTTTAATAGCATCTGCATTACCAGAACCATTTACAATTGTAGTATTGTCTTTATCAACAGTAATTGTTTCAGCAGTTCCTAAAAGGTCTAAAGTTGCATTTTCTAATGAAAATCCTCTTTCTTCAGAAATTACAGTTCCTCCAGTTAAAATAGCGATATCTTCTAACATTGCTTTTCTTCTGTCTCCAAAACCTGGAGCTTTTACAGCAGCAATTTTTAATCCACCTCTTAATTTATTTACAACTAAAGTAGCTAATGCTTGTCCATCAACATCTTCAGCAATAATTAATAAAGGTCTTCCAGATTGAGAAACAGGTTCTAAAATTGGAAGAATTTCATTTAGGTTAGAAATCTTTTTATCAAATAATAAAATATATGGATTTTCTAAATCAGCAATCATTTTGTCTGCATCTGTAACAAAATAAGGAGATAAATAACCTCTGTCAAATTGCATACCTTCTACAACATCAACATACGTTTCCATTCCTTTAGCTTCCTCAACAGTGATAACACCTTCTTTACCAACTTTGGTAAAAGCAGTAGCGATTAATTCACCAATTGTGTTATCGTTGTTTGCAGAAATAGCAGCAACTTGTTTTATCTTTTCTGATGAGTTACCAACCTTTTCAGCTTGCTTTTCTAAATCAATAACAATAGCAGCAACTGCTTTGTCTATTCCTCGTTTTAAATCCATTGGATTTGCACCAGCAGCAACATTTTTTAATCCTTCTTTTACAATTGCTTGCGCAAGAACAGTAGCTGTTGTAGTACCATCACCAGCTAAATCATTGGTTTTAGAAGCAACTTCTTTTACCATTTGAGCACCCATGTTTTCTAAAGGGTTTTCTAATTCTATTTCTTTTGCAACAGAAACACCATCTTTAGTTACAGTTGGGGCTCCAAAAGATTTAGAAATAATCACGTTTCTTCCTTTTGGTCCTAATGTTACTTTTACTGCATTTGCTAAAGCATCAACTCCACGTTTTAATCCGTCTCTTGCTTCAATATCAAATTTTATATCTTTTGCCATTGTTTTTTAATTTTGTGTATTCGTTTAATTGTTTAAAAGTGTAATCGTTACAACTGCTAACTGCAACTGTAAACTGAATACTTTATATAATTGCAAGAATATCAGATTCACGCATCATTAAATAATCTTTTCCTTCTAGCTTTAAATCTGTACCACCATATTTGCTATACAAAACAGTGTCACCAACTTTTACAGTTAAAGGTTCGTCAACTTTACCGTTTCCAACTGCAACAACAGTTCCTTTTTGTGGTTTTTCTTTTGCATTATCTGGTATAATTAATCCAGATGCTGTTTTTGTTTCTGCTGGTGCAGGTTCTACAAGAACTCTGTCTGCTAAAGGTTTTATGTTTAATCCCATTTTATATAAATTTTGAATTATTTTTTTACAGTTAGTAAATAGTCAGAAATTGTGCCATTACAATAAAACTGACAATTTTTCTTTGATTGATTTTATTATTAAAAATTAAACAAAAAAAATGCCAACGTGTCATTCACATTGGCATTTTAAGTTATTTCTAACAGATAATTATTTTAAACTATCGTTAGTTGAAGGAGTTGTTGTTTCAACAGGAGCAGTAGTTTCAATACCATCTAAAGTATTGTCTAATTTAAAGTTGTTGTCTCCACCTCTTGGAATTGCAAAATTTGCTAATAAAATTAATACAAACATAGCAATTGCTAAAGTCCAAGTTGTTCTGTCTAAAAAGTTGTTTGTGTTTTGCACACCACCTAATGATGCTCCACCACCACCTCCAAAAGAAGAAGATAATCCTCCACCTTTAGGATTTTGTACCATCACTATTAAGATTAATGCAATGGCTACAATCAAAATTAGAATTAAAAACGCTGTGTAACTCATGATTTATTTTTTTGTAAAATTTGTATTCTTTTAATTTGGTCTGCAAAGAAACCACTTTTTTCTGGATATTTCAAACTTAAAATTCGATAAGCTTGTATTGCATTTTCATACTTTTTTTGCTCTAAGTATACTTTGGCCAAAGTTTGTGTCATTAATGACGAATCTTGCTTGTTTTTTGCAACAGGAACAGCAATTGTCTTATCTTTTGCTAAAGGCTTTATTTTAGGATTATTCTGAATGAATTTATTAATTAAATCAACCTTTTTAGTGGTTTTTTCAACTTGTTTTTCAGTTTCTCTTACAATTGGTTTTCTGGTTGAAAGTTGCAGCCATTCACCAAAAGAATGATTTTCTGCGGATGAAAATGAAATAGGCTTACCAATTTCTAACTTTTCTGTTACTTCAATAATTTCTTCTTCAATTACTTCCTCTATTATTTTAATAGGTTTTTCTATTGATGTTTTAATTATTGAAGAAGCCTCTTTACTGATTTTTTCTTCAGAAATTTTTTCAGATATCTGTTGATGGATATCTTGTTTCTGATCATTGAAATGGTTTGTTGTTATATAATTGAATAAAACAGTTCTGTCTGTTGTGTAAGAGGCAGTTATTTTTAATTCGTTATTGTATTTAAAACTATCTTGATTTTTTAATCCTTTTAAATATAAAGCTCTAGCGGCTTGAAAATATGGAAATTCTTCAACAATAGATTTTAACTCAGCAGTTTCTAATTGCTGAATATTTTCTTTTTTGCTTAAAATTTCTGTAAATTTTGAAACTACCATTTTGCAACTGAAGCGTTAAAGATATCTTGTGTTATTCTTTCTATAATTTCATCTAAAGCTGTTTCTAGAACACTACCAGTAAGTTGTTCAGTAGCTCCGTAATCTGAATAAAAAGAAAATTGTTTTTCAAAATCATCTTTCTCAATTAATTTATTTACAAAACGAACATTTACAGTAATTGTAAGTCTGTTTTGCGCAGCCTTTTGATCCGCAGTTGCACTCATTGGGGTAATCCTATAACCTGTTATTTCTCCGCTAAAGTATAAATCTCCGTTAGAAGTTACGGTTGTTAAATTAGTTTGTCTTGTAAATAAATCAAGCATTTCTATTGTGAATAGCTGGCTTAGACCTGGTTCAACTAAAGGGGCCTGATTTTTGAAGAAATCTATTTGAAGTGTTTTTGCATCTCCTGTACTTCCTCCTGTCATAGAATATGGCCATGATTTGCAAGAAATCATTAATATAGAACTGATAGAAAGGAATGTTATAAATAATAGTTTTTTCATAATTTTTAAAATTTTATCGATACAATTTCGAGGAAAAATCGAAATCACTCGAACTGATAGTTTGTTTACAATTGTACAAATAAACGATTCAACAATTACTCAGTTTTACAAATCGTATTGTTTAATTTTTCGGTATAATGTTCTTTCTGAAATACCTAGTTCTTTAGCAGCAAGTTTACGTTTGTTACTGTTTTTTTCTAAAGATTTTTTAATCATTTCAATTTCTTTGTCTTGTAAAGATAAAGATTCGTCTTCTTCGATAGTCTCAATAAAATCATAATCTTTTTCTGCGGATGCATTTTGAGGAATATTCAATACTTCTACATTATTGTCTATTTCCTCTTTTTCTCCGTAGATTTTTTCAATCAATTGGTGATTTTCTGCTTGTACTTCTTCTACATTTCCACTCTTCATTAAATCTAACGTCAACTTTTTTAAATCGTTGATGTCATTACGCATATCAAATAATATTTTATACATAATGTCACGTTCCGTAGAAAAATCATTGTCTTTCTTGCCACCAATTACAGCAGGTAAATTACCATTGTTATTTGGTAAGTATTGTTGTAATTTAACAGCAGAAACAATTCTTTCTTCTTCAATAACAGAGATTTGTTCAGCTAAGTTTTTTAACTGACGGATGTTTCCTGGAAAACGATAGTTCAATAATATTTTCACAGCTTTTTCATCTAAGCGAATAGAAGGCATTCTGTATTTTTGAGCAAAATCTGCAGCAAATTTTCTAAATAATAAATGAATATCTTCTTCACGCTCTCTTAATGCTGGTAAATGAATTTCTACAGTACTTAATCGGTAATATAAATCTTCTCTAAAACGTTCTTTTTGAATAGCAGATTGCATATTTACATTTGTTGCAGCTACAATTCTAACATTGCTTTTTATTACTTTAGAAGAACCTACTTTTATGAATTCACCATTTTCTAAAACACGTAATAAACGTACTTGAGTTGTTAATGGCAATTCACCAACTTCATCTAAAAAGATAGTTCCTCCATCAGCAACTTCAAAATATCCTTTTCTGTCTTGTGTTGCGCCTGTAAATGAACCTTTTTCATGTCCAAATAACTCACTATCAATTGTTCCTTCAGGAATTGCACCACAGTTTACTGCAATGTATTTTGCATGTTTTCTGTGTGATAATGAATGTATTATTTTAGGAATATTTTCTTTACCAACTCCACTTTCTCCAGTAACTAAAACAGAAATATCAGTAGGAGCAACTCTTACTGCTTTTTCTAAAGCACGGTTTAAGTGAATATCGTTACCGATAATTCCAAAACGTTGTTTTAATGCTTGTAAGTTTTCCATATTTTCTTTTTTGAAACAGGATTATTTTGATTCAAGAAACAAGATGTCTTGTTTCTTGAGTTTTTTGTCAATTATTTATAGAAAAGAAATTTAATTTCTAAAGCTCTATAATTCTTAATTATGCTTAGCCCTGATTGAAGTGGCATCCTTTTTGTTTTTACAAAAAGATACAACGTAAAGCAGGAAATAGCTTCTAATTATTATCAGAATACCCAACAGCAGTTCCTTTTAAGGTTGCCGATGTACAATCTTCTACTTTTACCATTACAAAATCACCTAATTTATAATCGCCTTTTGCAAAAACCGCAACGGTATTTTGTGTATTTCTACCTTTCCATTCATTTGGGTTTTTCTTAGAAGTACCTTCAATTAAAAATTCTTCTGTTTTACCTAAATGTTGTTGTGTTCTATATAAAGCGTGTTCTTGTTGTAGGTCGATAATTTCTTGTAATCTGCGTTTTTTTACTGCATGAGGAACATCATCTTCCATTTTTTTAGCAGCTAAAGTTCCTGGTCTTTCAGAATATGTAAACATAAAACCGAAGTCATACTTTACATATTTCATCAAATCTAAAGTGTCTTGATGATCTTCTTCTGTTTCTCCACAAAAACCAACAATCATATCTTGTGATAAAGACATTTCTGGAACAATCTTAAAAATATTGTCAATTAATGTAATGTATTCTTCACGCGTATGTTGTCTGTTCATCGCTTTTAGCATATTGTTACTTCCACTTTGAACAGGTAAATGAAGATATTTACAGATATTCTTGTGTTTTGCCATTGTGTAAATTACATCTAAACTAATATCTTGAGGGTTAGACGTTGCAAAACGAAAACGTGTTTTAGGAAATTGAGTAGCACACATATCTAACAACTGAGCAAAATTTACAGCAGTTGCTTGTGCCATTTCTGTTGCTTTATTAAAATCTTTTTTAAGACCACCTCCATACCATAAAAAGCTATCTACATTTTGGCCTAAAAGTGTAATTTCTTTATAATTTTGGTCAACCATAGATTGAATTTCCTCTAAAACACTCTTTGGATCACGACTTCTTTCGCGTCCACGAGTAAAAGGAACCACACAAAAAGTACACATATTGTCACAACCTCTTGTAATAGAAACAAATGCTGTAACTCCGTTAGAATTTAATCTTACAGGAGCAATATCTCCATATGTTTCTTCTTTTGATAAAATTACATTTACTGCATCTCTACCTTCATTAACTTCTTGCAATAAATTTGGTAAGTCTTTATAAGCATCTGGACCAACAACTAAGTCTACGATTTTTTCTTCTTCTAAGAATTTTTCTTTTAAACGTTCGGCCATACAACCTAAAACGCCAACTTTCATATTTTTATTTACTTGTTTTACAGCGTTGTATTTTTGTAATCTTTTACGAATAGTTGTTTCTGCTTTTTCTCTAATTGAGCAAGTGTTAACTAATACCAAATCTGCTTCTTCAAGCACTTGAGTTGTGTTATAACCTTGTTTATCTAATATAGCAGCAACAATCTCACTATCGTTCATATTCATTTGACAGCCATAGCTTTCAATGAATAATTTTTTAGTGTTTTGTTTTTTATTTTCAGTTACAAGAGCCTTTCCTTGTATTTTGTCGTCTATGATTTTTTCTACGTGTTCCATCTATCAATTTATCATTAAAGGGTGAGCAAAGATACAACCAAATTTGAATTTTTGTGACAAATTGGCAGAAAAAATAATCTACCAATTCTATTATTTATTTATTGAAAAATGAAGAAATAATTTTTTTTTACAAAAAACTGTCTACTTTTGCAAATGAGAATAATACGTTTTTGAAGCGTTTTTATTGATAAAAGAAAGATAAATGGCAAAGAATTTAGTAATTGTAGAGTCACCAGCAAAAGCAAAAACCATCGAGAAATTTCTTGGAAAAGATTTTCAAGTAGAATCTAGTTATGGTCATATTGCAGACTTACCATCCAAAGAATTGGGTATTGATGTAGAAGGAGATTTTAGTCCAAAATATATTATTTCAGACGATAAAAAACCAGTTGTAAAGAAGCTAAAAGCTTTAGCGAAAAAAGCAGACATTGTTTGGTTAGCGAGTGATGAGGATAGAGAGGGTGAAGCAATTGCTTGGCATTTGAAAGAACAATTAGGTTTAAAAGAAGAGAATACAAAACGTATTGTTTTTCATGAAATTACTAAGAAAGCCATATTAAATGCAGTCGAAAATCCTAGAGATATAGACTATAATATGGTAAACGCACAACAAGCACGTAGAGTTTTAGACAGACTTGTTGGATATGAACTATCTCCAGTTTTATGGAGAAAAGTTAAAGGAGGTTTATCTGCAGGAAGAGTGCAATCTGTTGCTGTTAGATTAATTGTAGAAAAAGAAAGAAGTATTTACGAATTTAATTCTGAGACACATTATAAGGTTGTTGCTGAATTTTGTAATGTAGAAGGAAAAAAGTTTAAAGCTTCAATTCCTAAGAATTTTGATTCTAAAAAATCTGCTGAAGATTTCTTAAATTCATGTTCTGATGCAGATTTTTCTATTGCTGAATTAACAAAGAAACCAGCAAAAAAATCTCCAGCAGCGCCATTTACAACTTCAACATTACAACAAGAAGCTTCTCGTAAATTAGGTTTTCCGGTTGCTAAAACAATGCAAGTTGCACAACGTTTGTATGAAGCCGGTTTAATTACTTATATGAGAACGGATAGTGTAAACTTATCTGTTGATGCAAGAGATGCAGCTGAAGAAGAAATTACAAATTACTACGGAAAAGAATATAGTAAACAACGTGTTTTTAAGTCGAAATCTAAAGGAGCTCAAGAAGCCCATGAAGCGATTAGACCTACAAATATGAAAATGCATTCTGTTGATACTGAATATGATCAAACTAGATTGTATGATTTAATTTGGAAAAGAACATTGGCTTCTCAAATGAGTGATGCTCAGTTAGAGAGAACTAATTTTAAGATAGAAAATTCTAAAAATTCAAAAATCTTCACTGCAAATGGTGAAATGATAAAGTTTGAAGGGTTCTTAAAAGTGTATTTAGAAGGAAATGATAATGAAGATGAAGAGCAAGCAGGAATGTTACCAACGTTAAAAGTTGGTGAACATTTAGATTATACTTTTATAAATGCTACTCAGAGATTTACAAGTCCGCCTTACCGTTTTACAGAAGCTTCTTTGGTAAAACAATTAGAAGAATTAGGTATTGGTAGGCCGTCTACATACGCGCCAACAATTTCTACAGTACAAAGAAGAGGTTATGTAGAAAAAGGAGAAGATGAAGGTCTGGAGAGAGATTATGAACAAATGATTTTATCTGCAGGAGCTGTAAAAAGCCAAATGTTGACAGAAAAAACAGGTTCTAATAAAAATAAATTAATTCCTACAGATATTGGAAATATTGTGAACGACTTTTTAGTTGCAAACTTTTCTAATGTTTTAGATTTTGGGTTTACAGCTAAAGTAGAATCTTCTTTTGATGATATTTCTCATGGTGATGAAGATTGGATAGAAATGATAAAAGGTTTCTATACAAAGTTTCATGATACTGTAGAAGATGTTAAAGAAAATGCAGATAGAGAAAGTGGAGAACGTATTTTAGGAAAACATCCAGAAACTGGGAAAACAGTTTTAGTTCGTCTTGGTAAATTTGGACCAATTGCACAAATTGGAGCGCCAGAAGATGAAGAAAAAGTATTTGCTAGTTTAAATAAAGATCAGCATTTAGGAACAATTACAATGGAAGAGGCATTAGAATTGTTCTTGCTTCCAAAAACATTAGGAGGATATGAAGATGAGGAAGTAATCGTTTCTAACGGACGTTTTGGGCCTTATATTCGTTTCGGAACTATGTTTGTTTCTTTGGAAAAAGGAGAAAACCCAATGGAGGTTGATTTGCCTAGAGCAATAGAATTAATTGTTGCTAAACAAAAAGCAGACGCACCAATTTATCATTACGAAGATTTACCTGTACAGAAAGGTGTTGGACGTTTTGGACCATTTTTAAAATGGAATAATATTTTTATCAACGTAAATAAAAAATACGATTTTGATAATCTTACTGATGATGATATTATTGAATTAATTGAAGTTAAAAAACAGAAAGAGATAGATAAAGTTCTTCACAATTGGGAAGATGTTGGTATCCGTGTTGAAAAAGCAAGATGGGGACGGTTTAATGTTTTAAAAGGGAAAATCAAAATTGAGTTGCCAAAAACAACTGAAATTGAGAAAATGACCAAAGAAGAGGCTGTTAAAATGATTGAAGCAAAAACTCCAAAGAAAAAGGTTGCAAAGAAAAAAGCCGTAAAGAAGAAAACTACTGCTAAAAAAACAACGAAAAAGAAGTAGGTATTTGCTATATTGCATTCCTCTTAAAAAAAATTGATGAACCAAGACTTCTTAACCCCTGTAAAAGAATCGGTTGTAGCGCATTTAGCGGTGCAGTCTAATTTGTGCTTTGGTCAAATAATTAGAATTCACACTGAAGAAGAAGGTTTTCCTGATTTAGAAAACGTTCAAATTGCAATTTTAGGAGTTCAAGAAGATCGGAATTCTGAAAATAATTTTGGTTGTGGAGAGGATTTGCATTTTATCCGCACAAAATTATATGAATTGTTTCCAGGCAACTGGAATGCTCCAATTGCTGATTTAGGAAATGTGTTAAAAGGGAATTCTGTTTCTGATACTTATTTTGCAGTTTCTGAAATTATAACAGATCTACTTAAGAAAAACATTATCCCAGTTATTATTGGTGGAGGTCAAGACATTACTTATGTAAATTACAGAGCTTACGATTCTTTAGAACAAACTGTAAATATTGCAGCTGTAGATAGTCGTTTCGATTTAGGTAATTTAGATGATGAATTATCATCTCAATCTTATTTAAGTAAAATAATTATGCAAGAACCAAACAACTTGTTTAATTATAGTAACGTTGGTTATCAGACTTATTTTAATTCACAAGAAGAAATTGAATTATTAGATAGTTTGTTTTTTGACGCTTGCAGATTAGGGAAAGCGAAAGAATTAGAAAATATTGAGCCGGTATTTAGAAATGCAGATATTGTTTCTATAGATTTAGGTTCTGTAAGACAAAGTGAAGCTCCTGCCAACAATAATGCTTCTCCAAATGGATTTTATGGAGAAGAAATTTGTGCAATTTCAAGGTATGCAGGTTTAAGTGATAAAGTATCTTCTTTTGGAATTTATGAATATAATTCTAAGTTAGATAACAATCACCAAACGGCACATTTAATTGCTCAAATGATTTGGTACTTTATTGAGGGAGTTAATTTTAGAGTAAAAGATTATCCGTTTTCAGGAAAGGAAAATTATCAAAAATTTACAGTTTTATTAGAAGATGATGATCCTTTAACATTTTATAAAAGTAATAAATCTGGAAGATGGTGGATAGAGATAAAAATATTATCGGATAATAAATACAAAAGACATGCGTTAATACCATGTACTTATAGTGACTACACCGATGCAACAAAGCAAATTATTCCTGAGAAATGGTATAAAGCGATGCGAAAATTAGTGTAATTAAAAAAAGGTTAAAATAACATAGTGTTAAAATGCAATTTGTGTATTGTTTTTTAACAAAAAAAATAATAGGTTTACGGACTTTATAGTAAAGACATTTTAAAATATGAAGAAAGCAGCAATATTTGCACTTTTAATAGTAGTTTTTTACAGTTGTGGCTCTAATGATAGAGGTGAGTTAGTAGGAGTAAAGTCTAAGAAAAAGTGGTTTTCAGAAAAACCATTTGGTACGGCTTTAATACCTGGGGGGTCATTTACAATGGGTAAGCAAGATCAAGATATTATTGGTACGATGAATGCTCCAACAAAAACTGTTACCGTTAGACCATATTATATGGACGAAACAGAGGTTACAAACAATGAATATAAAGAGTTTGTAGTTTGGGTAAAAGATTCTATTGTAAGAACTCGATTAGGGTATCAACAAGAATTTGCAGGAATGATTGGAGAGCCTAACGCAGATGGAACACCATTATCTGGTGGAATTCATGATTATGCCTTTGCTGTAGCAGACACAACAGATGCAAATGCGTATCAAAAATATATGTACGACAATTATTATAGCCTAGGTGATGGTATGGATTCTATAAAACCATTAAATTGGGATGCCGATATTATTTGGAATAAAGAAGAATTTCCTGATGTAGATTATGTAGAAGTTATGGATTCTTTATACATTCCTAGAGAAGAAGCTGTAGATGGAGTTAGAACATTTAATACAAAATTCTTAAAATATAGATATTCTTGGTTTGATAGAGATAATGCTGCTAGAAAAGGTGGTAATCGAAAAGATTTTGTTAAAACAGAGGTTTTAAATATTTACCCAGATACAACTGTTTGGGTAAAAGATTTTAACTATTCTTATAATGATCCAATGCACCAAGATTATTTTAATCACCAATCTTATGGAGATTATCCAGTAGTTGGTGTTACTTGGGGACAAGCAAATGCTTTTTGTAATTGGAGAACTAAAAAGAAAAACGATTATTTAAAACGTAGAAAAAATGCAACAGCCGTACCAGACTTTAGATTACCAACTGAAGCAGAATGGGAATATGCTGCCAGAGGAGGTTTAGAATTTGCAACATATCCTTGGGGAACTGGTGGTACAACTAGTGATAGAGGTTGTTTCTTAGCAAACTTTAAGCCTGTAAGAGGTAATTATGCAGTAGATGGAGCGCTTTATACTATGGAAGCTAAATCTTTTAACGCTAATGATTACGGTTTATATAATATGGCAGGGAACGTTTCTGAATGGACAAATTCTGCTTATAATTTATCTTCTTATCAGATGGCTTCTACAATGAATCCGAATGTTGAGGATAGAAAAAACAAAAGAAAAATAATACGTGGAGGTTCTTGGAAAGATGTTGCATACTTTTTAGAAGTAGGTTCTAGAGATTATGAATATGCAGATACAGCAAGAAGTTACATTGGTTTTAGAACCGTTCAGAATTACATTGGTACAGCAAATAAATAAATAATTTAAAAAAGATATATATTACTATGGCACAGTCAAGAACTTATAAAAAGACAATGAACTTCGTTTACGGAATGGGGGCAGCAGTTGTTATTATTGGAGCATTATTTAAAATTACACACTTTCATATTGGTTTTCTTACAGGAACATTAATGTTATCTATTGGTCTTGTAACTGAAGCATTGGTTTTTGCAATTTCAGCATTTGATACCCCAGAAGATGATTTTGATTGGTCTAAAGTATATCCTGAATTAGGCGAAGATGGTTTCTCTGTTGAAAAAGATGAAGTTGGAGCACAAGGTTTATTATCTCAAAAATTAGATATTTTATTACAAGAGGCTAATATTGATGCTGGTTTAATGGAGAGTTTAGGAACAAGCATGAAAAACTTTCAAGGAGCTGCAGAAGGATTATCTGCTGCATCAGAATCTATTTCATCTACAAATAAATATAATGAGCAAGTTTCTATGGCAGCAGTGCAAATGGAAACTTTAAATAACTTGTATAAAGTACAAGTAGAAAACACAACAAAGCAATCAGAATTAAATGGAGCTGTTGTTGAGAATACAGAGAAATTAAAAGAACAAATGGAGTCTTTAGCAAAAAACTTATCTTCTTTAAACGGAGTTTATGGAGGTATGCTTTCTGCAATGTCTAAATAATAATTAGTTAAACTAATATGAATATTTACTTAAAAAACTAATTATAATGGCAGGAGGAAAAATGTCCGCAAGACAGAAAATGATAAACTTAATGTACCTTGTTTTTATTGCAATGTTAGCAATGAATATGAGTAAAGAAGTTTTATCTGCTTTTGGTTTTATGAATGAAAAGTTGACTGAAAATAATATTTCAACTACAACAAAAAATAATGAAGCTTACGCTAATTTAGCTACTAAGGCTTCTGAGCAAGCAGCTAAATTTGGTCCATTAAAAGTTCAAGCTGATAAGATTAAAAGTTATTCAACAAATTTTTACTCTTATTTAGAGGAGTTGAAAGGTAAAATGACTTCTGATTTAGATGATATGCAAGATTATGAATCTATGGATCAAACAGCTTTTTTAGATGAGTATTTCTTCAAAGGAGATAAATTCACAAAAGAAGGTCAAGAATTTTTAGATAATATTAATGGGTATAGAACTGATGTTTCTTCTGTTTTAGGGACAGATAGTAAGTTTATTCCTGTTTTAACTAAAAGGTTTTCTACAGAAGATGTAGTTAATAAAGAAACAAAAATAGCTGTTCCTTTTTTAAATGCGAGATTTGAAGGTTTTCCTTTAGTAGCTTCTTTAACTGGTTTAACTCAAATGCAAGCAGATATTAAGAATACAGAAAGTGATATTGTTGCAGATTTATTAGGAGGTAAATTAGAAGAGGCATTATCATTAACTAACTACAAAGGAATAGTTGCGTTAGAAAAAAATGCTTATTTCGCAGGAGAAAAAGTGACAGGTAAAATTGTTTTAGGTCGTTATGATGCTACTATGGTTCCCGATAATGTTACTTTAAACGGTAGAGATTACAAAAATATTCAATCCGGCCAAGTAATTATAGATATGCCTGCAGGAAATGTTGGTAATCATGATATTAAAGGAACAATTTCTTTTACTCAAGATGGTGAAGTTGTAGGTGTGCCTTTTGAAAGTTCTTATTCTGTTATTCCAGAACCAAGTAATGCTGTAGTTTCTGCAGATAAAATGAATGTTGTTTATAGAGGTTTGCAAAATCCTATTTCAGTTTCTTTACCAGGTGTTAGTGATAACAATTTAAGAGTTTCTGCAAGTGGAGGAACTTTAACTGGAGGTAAAGGAAAATATAGTATTAGACCAGGAGCAGGGAAAATAGCAACGATTAATGTTAGTGCCAAGTTAAGTAGTGGGAAAACGGTTAATTCTAAAGCTACTTTCAGAATTAAAGATATACCAGCTGCTATGGGATCTGTAAGAGGACAATATGGAACTGTAAGAATGCCTAAGTCAGGTTTGTCTAATGCACCAATTGCAGCAGGTTTACCAGATTTTGAATTCGATTTAAAAATTAAAGTTCAGAGTTTTAAAATTAAAGTACCAGGTCAATTAACTATTATTGTGAATGGATCTAAATTAAACGCTGCAGCAAAGCAAAAGCTGTCTAAAGCGAAAAGGGGAGATATCATTAATATTTATGGTATTAAAGCTACAGCTAACGGGTATAACCTTAAAAAAGTATTACCAGTTAATATAGAGTTAACAAATTAGAAGTAAAAAAATAAAATATGTTTAAAAATTGTTTAATATTATTTTTCGCTTTGATGATAAGTGGTTCAATAAATGCGCAAGCAAACTTATTGAATGCTAAAAAGGTTGAGCAAATAGGAGTGAAAAATCAGCAACAAGTAGCTGCAGATAATGATGCGCCTATTCCTTACGGATACGTAGATGATAGAGATGTATTATGGTCTAAAGTGGTTTGGGAATTTATTGATTTAAATCAAAAAATAAATTTACCTTATTATTTTCCAATTGATACTACAAATATCTCTTCAGACAGAAGATCTTTATTTGATACATTGATTAAAGGAATTAAACAGGGTAAAATAAAAGAAGCATATTCAGATTCTTTCTTTACATCTAAAATCACTCAAAACGAGATCGACACTAGAATGTCTAGTATTAGAGAAGAGAATGGTTATAGTGATACAATTAGACTTCAAACACAAGATGTAGAAGGGTATATGATTAAAGGAATGTGGTATTTTGATAAACGTCAAGGTGAGTTAAAATACAGATTGTTAGCATTAGCACCAATGGGTAAAGATGTACAAACTTTAGGAGTTCAAGATATTGAAGATGAAGAATTGTATGAGTTATTTTGGGTTTTCTTTCCTTCAATAAGAGATGTTTTACATGATGCTAAAGTTTTTAATCCAAAAAACGCTTCACAGCCAATTTCTTTTGATCACATGTTAAATGCTAGAAGGTTTAGCAGTACAATTGTTAGAGAAGAAAATATTTATGGTAACAGGGCTATTTCAGATTATGTTAGAGGTAACTCTTTATTCCAATTATTAGAAGCTAATAAAATTAAAGAAGACATTAGAAACAGAGAAATGGATATGTGGAATTACTAGTTCTACAATCATTAAAATTATATAAAACGTTTGCGCAAGCAAGCGTTTTTTTGTTTGTAGCTATTTCCTGCTTTTCGCACTCGCTTTTTTTCGTACCTCAAAAAGAGCTCAAACAAATGCTACAATCAGGGCTAAACATTTTAGAAACAATTAGAATAATTAAAATTTAAGAGCAAATTCACGTACTTTTATGCCATGAAAGTAGATTACATAATTGTTGGTTTAGGTTTAGCAGGTTTAGCTTTTGTTGAAGAGTTAATTGCAGCAAAAAAAACATTCTTAGTATTTGAAGATGATTCTCAAACATCTTCTTTAGTTGCTGGTGGTGTTTATAACCCTGTTATTTTAAAAAGATTTACATCTGTTTGGAATGGTACAGAACAATTAGAATTGGCACTTCCTTTTTATAAAGGTTTAGAAGAGAAATTAAACATAACTGTTGATCAAAAGTTTGTTATTAAAAAATCTTTTAAATCTATTGAAGACCAAAATAATTGGTTTTCTGTTTTAGATAAACCAAGATTGGTAGATTATTTAGATCCTAAATTAGATAAACAAAATTATAACGGAGTTTTGGCTGATTTTAGTTTTGGTAATGTGAACAAAACAGGTAGAATTGATACAGCAAAACTAATAACTGCTTACAGAACATATTTAGAATCTGATAACTTAATTCGTTTTGAACAGTTTAAACATGATGATTTAAACATTGAAAAAGAGTTTATAACTTACAAAGATATTACAGCTTCAAAAATTGTTTTTTGTGAAGGTTTTGGAGTTACACAGAATCCATATTTTAATTATTTACCAATAAATGAGGCAAAAGGAGAATTATTGACAATTCATGCTCCTGAATTAAATATCGACTTTCTTTTAAAATCTACTCTTTTTGTATTGCCTTTGGGTGATAACTTATACAAAGTAGGAGCTACTTTTAATTGGACAGACAAAACATCTGAACCATCGGAAGCAGGAAAAGAAGAGTTGGTAGAAAAACTGAAAAAGGTAATTACTATTCCATATACAATTGTTTCTCAATCTGCAGGAATCAGACCAACAGTTTCCGGTAGAAGACCTTTGGTTGGTATTCATCCGGAAGAATCGAAATTAATAGTTTTAAACGGTTTAGGAACTCGTGGTGTAATGATTGCACCAACTGTTGCTAAAAACCTCTTTAATCACTTAGAAGTTGGGGAAAGCTTAGATGATGAAATAAATATTGATCGTTTTAAGCATTTAAACAAGTGGCTGTCTTAAAAGAATATCTTTTTAAGGATGCAATACGCGTTAAGGATTGAGCGGTTTGTTTGAGCTCTTTTTGTTTTTACAAAAAAGCGAGTAGCGAAAGCCTGTTAAAACGCCCTAAATATTTATTTTATTTCTTTTTTAGAAATATTTTCATCGTAAGAAACAAACATATTTATCCAAATAATTCTTGATAAACGCATGTTAATTGGTGCTAAAACGAGTAGCACAGCAATAATTGCAGTGAAACATTGTAATAGAGAAAAATTTAGGATTCCCATTGTAATTACAAAAGTTGCAACAGAAAGTGCAACTGTTATTCCGTAATTTACGTACATAGCTCCATAAAAGAAAGAAGGTTCCATCATGTATTTTAAATTACACTTTGGGCAATTATCGTGTAACTTCGTTATTTTACTTGGGTTGTATGTGATTTTATGCTCAAAAAAATCACCTTCATGACATCTTGGACACTTCGCATTTACAATGCTATATAACTTGGTTCCTTTTTTAAACATAATAGACTATAAATTTGTATACTTTTGCAAATATAGAGTTTAAAACTTTTTTTAAGTAACAATTTATTATATTACATGCTAAACGTACACAACTTAACGGTTTCCTTTATGGGAACTGAATTATTTTCAGGAATTACTTTTAAACTTAATAAAGGTGATAGAATTGGTCTTATTGGTAAAAATGGGGCAGGAAAATCTACGCTTTTAAAAGTGCTTTCTAAAGATATAGAAAGCAGTGGTACAATGGCTTTCGATAAAGATGTTCAGATTGGTTTTTTAAGACAAGATATTGATTTTGTTGAAGGAAGAACAATTTTGGAAGAAGCGTATCAAGCTTTTGAAGAAATTAAAGAAATTGAATTAAAACTCGATGAAATTAATGAGCAATTAGCAACTAGAACCGATTACGAAAGTGAAGGTTACAGTCAGTTAATTCATGATTTAACAGACTTAACTGAGCGTTATGAATTGCTTGGTGGTTACAATTATCAAGGAGATACAGAGAAAATATTACAAGGTTTAGGTTTTCAGAGAGAAGATTTTGATAAATTAACTAGTACTTTTTCTGGAGGTTGGAGAATGCGTATTGAATTGGCAAAACTACTTTTACAGAATAATGATATTCTTTTATTAGATGAGCCAACAAATCACTTAGATATTGAATCTATTATTTGGTTAGAGAATTTTTTAAAGTCTTATTCTGGTGCAATTGTATTAGTATCGCATGATAAAATGTTTTTAGATAATGTAACGAATAGAACTATCGAGATTTCTTTAGGTCAGATTTATGATTATAAAAAACCATATTCTCAATTCTTAGTATTAAGAGCAGAAATTAAGGAAAAACAATTACAAGCGCAGAAAAATCAAGAGAAAGAAATAAAACAGAAACAGCATTTAATAAATAAGTTTAAAGCGAAAGCTAGTAAAGCTTCTATGGCGCAATCTTTAATGAAACAACTTGATAAAGTTGAATTAATTGAGGTTGACCAAGATGATAACCAAGCAATGAATGTTCGTTTTGCTATTTCTAAAGAACCTGGAAAAATTATTGTGGAAGCAGAGAAGTTGTGCAAGAGTTATGGAGATAAGCACGTTTTAGAAGATGTAGATTTATTAATTGAAAAAAATAGTAAAATTGCTTTTGTTGGTCAGAATGGACAAGGAAAATCTACTTTGGCAAAAATGATGGTTGGTGAAATTCCGTTTAAAGGTCATTTAAAACTAGGGCATAATGTAGAAATCGGTTATTTTGCTCAAAATCAATCTGAAGAATTACCACCAGAAAAAACAGTATTAGAAATCATGGAAGATGCTGCAACTGATGGAAACAGAATGCGCGTAAGAGATATGTTAGGTTCTTTCTTATTTGGTGGAGATGCAGTAGATAAAAAAGCAAAAGTACTTTCTGGAGGAGAAAGAAATAGGTTAGCTTTATGTAAATTATTATTACAACCATTTAATGTGTTGATAATGGATGAGCCAACCAATCACTTAGATATTGCTTCTAAAACAGTATTAAAAGAAGCTTTAAGAAGTTTTAATGGAACTTTAATTGTGGTTTCTCACGATAGAGATTTCTTACAAGGATTAACCTCTAGTGTTTATGGTTTTAAAGATAAAGTGATAAAAGAATATTTAGGTGATATTGATTATTTCTTAGAGCAACATAAAATTGAGAACCTTAGAGAGGCAGAAAAAAGAACAGTTGTAAAGGTTGATAAAGATTCTTCTAAAAAAGAATCACATCAATTATCTAGAGAGCAAGAAAAGCAATTGAAGAAATTGAAGAACAAGCTTTCTAATATAGAAACTGAAATTGCTGATTTAGAAGGTGAAATTGCAAAAATAGACTTAGAATTAGCACAAAATTATGATGAAGTTTCTGCAAGACCAAACTTCTTTGAAAAATACAAAGCAAAGAAAGCAAAATTAGATTCTTTAATGGAACAATGGGAAAAGGTAGAAGCAGAAGTTTCTAATTTTTCATAACTTTTTAAGTGGCTGTTTTTCTTTTGATAAGTTATACAGCCATTTCTATAAAGAGTATTTAGATTTTAAATTAAATATAAAATAAGCCAATTTTAGATTCCTGTTTTACAGGAAAGCAAAAGATAAATTTGATTATAATATACAAAGTGAAAAAATAAAATAGATTTTTTATTTTTATAACACGCTTTTGTATGTTATCAAATTATTATCTTCTATTTTTGTACCAACAAATTTTTTAGATTGAGTAACACAAATAATTCTTTTTTCGACACTGATTTTATTTCTGAAAATCAACAAGTTTTTCTTCCAATTTTAGAAGAAAAAAAGATAGAACTTTTTATAAAAAGAGAGGATTTAATCCACCCTTTAGTTTCTGGTAATAAATTTAGAAAACTAAAATACAATTTAAAAGAAGCTACAAAACTTAAAAAGAAATCGCTACTTACTTTTGGGGGTGCATTTTCTAACCATATTGCAGCAACTGCTGTTGCTGGTAAATTAGCAGGTTTTAAGACTTTTGGAATTATTCGTGGAGAAGAATTAGCAAAAAATCTTACTCAAACTTTAGAAGAAAACTCTACGTTAAGAGAAGCATATGAAAACGGAATGAAATTTCAGTTTGTTTCTAGAGAACAGTATAGACAAAAATCTTCGTTTGGTTTTATTGAAAAAATGAAGAACAAATGGGGAGATTTTTATTTAGTACCTGAAGGTGGAACAAATTGTTTAGCAGTGGATGGTTGTGAAGAAATTTTGACAAAAGACGATCATCAGTTTGATTATATTTGTTCTGCTGTGGGAACAGGAGGAACTATTGCTGGATTGATAAAAGCTAAAAAGAAACGTCAGAAAGTTATTGGTTTTCCTGCTTTAAAAGGGAATTTCTTATCGGAAGAGATTAGAAAGTATGTTGTTAAAGATGCTAGTTGGAGTCTTCAAAAAAAGTATCATTTTGGGGGTTATGCAAAATATGATGATGAATTAATAGATTTCATTAACAACTTTAAAAAGGATACGAGTATTCAGTTAGATCCTATCTATACTGGAAAAATGTTGTTTGGAATTATAGATTTAATTAAAAAAGATTATTTTGATGAAGGTGCTAAAATATTAGCAATTCATACAGGAGGTCTTCAAGGTATCGAAGGTATTAACAAACAATTAGAAAAGAAAGAACAATTGTTAATTGATGTTTTATGAAGTTAAGGATTGTACTATATTGTGTTTTTTTATTGCTTTTAGCAAGTTGTGGTTCTAGTAAAAAAACGAATGAGAGTAAAAAAGATGCTGGTATAGTTTTAAATGAATCGAAACCAGTAAAGTTACCTTCAGTAAATGAAAAAGAACTTACAAAAAAACTCATAAAGAAAAACCCTAAACTTAATAAACAGACGTTAGCTTATATTAGAAAATATGCGCCAATTGCTGTAAAGGAAATGCATCAAAATAAAATTCCTGCAAGTATAACTTTAGCACAAGGAATTTTAGAATCGGGTAGAGGAAGAAGCGAATTAGCTTTAAAATCTAACAACCATTTTGGAATAAAATGCCACACTCAATGGAAAGGTGAACGTGTTTATCATGATGATGATGAGGCAGGTGAGTGTTTTAGAAAATATCAATATGTAGAGACTTCTTATGATGATCATTCAGCTTTTTTAACACAAAGAAAACGATATGCTTTCTTATTTAATTACGGAGCTAAAGATTATAAGAAGTGGGCAAAAGGATTGAAAAAAGCAGGTTATGCTACTGATAAAAAATATCCAAATAAGTTAATAGGTATTATCGAAAATTATAAGTTGTATGAATTTGATAATGTAAAAAAGAAAGACTTTAAAGTCAGTAATAAAACAATTAAGAAAGAAGCCGTTAAGAAAGTAACAAAAGAAGCTAAACCTAAATATACTGTTGGTAAGTATTACGAAGTAAAGAAAGGAGATACGCTGTATTCTATTGCTAAGAAATTTAATACAACTGTAGACGTCATTAAAGAAATTAATGCTTTAAAAGACAATACAATTTCTATTGGTCAACACTTATTAACAAGGTAATTATAGATTACTTATCGTTGCCTTTTATCAGAAGGTTTAATATTTTTTCTACTCCAAAATTATCATTATTATCTGTAGTATAATTTGCGATTTTAGTAATGTCTTTATGTGCATTTTTCATAGCAAAACTAAAATCAGCTTCTTTTAGCATTTCGATGTCATTATGATAATCACCAAAAACCATCGTTTCTTCTTTTGTAATTTGAAGTAGTTTTTGAACTTCTCTTAAAGCATTTCCTTTGTTTGCTTTCTCATCAGAAATATCTAGCCAGTTTTTACCAGAAATTTTAATAAGAATTTCATCTTCAAACGGTTTTAACTTTGGATAAATGTACTCTTCAGATGAAGTAAAATGATAAATAGCAATTTTTAAAAAGTCTTCAGAATCTATTACATCTGTTAAGTCTTCTACAATTTGAAAACTATTATAATATTCTTGAAACAGCGTTATAAAAGCTTTATTTTTAGATTCTATAAAAGCTCCGTCTTTTCCACATAAAACTACATGAGCATCATTTATAGTCCTTAAAACAGGAATGATTGTTCTTATCTTATCTTTTGATAATGGAGAAGAAAGCAATACTTCTTCTTCCTTTTTTGCTATACCTCCATTTTCAGCGATGACAAAAATATCATCTTTTATTGCATCCAATTTATTGATAATACTATTGTATTGTCTTCCACTAGCTGCACAAAAATGAATGTTTTGTTGTTTTAATTGATCGAATAATTCAAAGAATAACGCACTAACTTCTCCTTTAGAGTTTAGTAGTGTGCCATCCATATCAGAAACTACTAATTTTACTTTTGATAGATTCATAGTTTCTTAAAGGTAGTTATTGAAATTTATAAGATTTTTTTTGTAGAATTTCTCTCAACTAAATCTGTTTTAACAACAATAGTTTCAGGTTTTTTCTTAATCTCAGATTTGTCTTCTAAACGATTAATTAGCATTTCAGCAGCTGTTGCTCCCATAATCTCTCCATGTTGACTAACTGTTGTCATTCTTGGACTAGAGTGTCTTGCTAAAATTCCGTTTGAAAAAGAAATTACAGAAAAGTTTTCAGGAATTTTATGTCCTTTTTTAATAGCAACTTTCATGGCAGCAATCGCAGAAGATTCATCTGTAGCAATAACGCTATCTATGGTGTTGTTTTTAAAGATTGGCTCTAAGATTTGTTCATAATTTTTATAGTCGTCATCTATATTTATGATTAGGTTTTTTTCAACTTTAATATTAAAATCTTCTAATCCTTTTAAATAGCCTAATTGTCTTCTTCTTCCAATTTCTAAGTTATTCATTGTAGAGATAAAGGCAATATTTTTATGACCAGATTTCACTAAATATGAAACAGTACTTCTGGCACTGTCAAAATTATCAGTAACTACTTTATCACAATTTATTTTATCAGCAACTCTATCAAACATAACAATAGGAGTACCGTTATCTAATACTTCTTGAAAATGATTGAAATTATTTTGAGAAATAGTTTCTTCTGCAAGAGACAAAATAAAACCATCTATACTTCCGTTAGAAAGCATTTCTATCGTTTCTACTTCTTTCTTAAACGATTCATTAGAAATACATGAAATTATTTTATAACCTCTGTCGTTCGCTACCTTTTCTATTCCGTTAAAGACTTGAGCAAAGAAATAGTTTAACATATTCGGAATAATAATTCCAATAGTTTTTGTCTGCCTGTTTTTTAAACTTAAAGCGTTAAAATTAGGTTTGTAATTTTTCTCTTTAGCATATTTCTGAATCTTCTCTTTTGTGCTTACACTAATTTCATAGCTGTCATTCAGTGCTTTAGATACAGTAGAAATAGAAACATTAAATTCTTTTGCAATGTCTTTTATGGTAAGTCTTTTCATATAAATCAGTATTAATGTCTAAAATACAAAAATACCTTAATAATAATAGAGAAAACTGATTATTTTACAATTTTATAATATTGAGTGCTTTTTCTAAGTTCAAAAAATAGAAACCCGTATAAAACTAAATATTCAAAAGTAACAAACCATAAGTTCTCTTTCCAAGGAGTATTTGCATATGCTTGATAGCTGAAAATGATGACGATAGTCCAAATAATTGGAAAACGATATTTAGTAAAAACGGATAGAATTAATGGAGTTGCTAAATACCAAGGATGGACAGTTGTAGCAGTAAAGTAATAAAAGCATAAACCAAATAATAATGCAGTTATTAATTGAGACATTGATTTGTTTTTTCTGAAAAAAGTGATGATTAAAAGAAATACAATCGTTAAAATGGGTGTTGTTTTTCCAATAACTGCAATCTCATTATAACCTCTAAATAAATATCCTATTTCTCTAAAGATATAATAAAAACTTGCATTAAATTCAAAGTTTCTGAACCATAAACCGACAGAATTAGCGTAGTTTTCAATAAACTCTGATGAATAAAAAGGAAGGAATAAAATGATTATTGTTCCTAAAATAATTGCATAAAAGATGCTTAAGTTTTTAATACCAATAAACCAGTTTTTATCTTTTTTGATAAACCATTGATAAAATAAAGGTAAAAACAATAATGGAATTAATTTTACAGAGACAGAAAACGCTAAAAGAATTGCAGCAAAAGCCCATTTCTGTTGATGCAACTTGTAGAAACTCCAAATTAAGAAGAAGAGCATTACAGGTTCAAAATGTAAATTGCCTGTCATTTCTATAATAATGAAAGGATTTAAAGCGTACCAAAAGATATTTTTTACGGGTAAATTTAATCGTTCTAATAATTTTTTACCAAAATATAAAATTCCTAAATCGGCTAAAATAATGATGACTCTTAAAACAATTATAGAACCAAAAACACTTTTGCTTGCAAACAAAGCAGCAATTAAAAAACAAAGCTGATTTATCGGTGGATAGTTCGTGTAATGACTTCCATTCATTTCCCCCATTCCGCTGTATAAATTATTAGAATCAGCAATTGGGTGTAATCCTTGTTGAATAAATGTTTCGGGTAATGATAAATAAGGGTTTAATCCTTTTAGAATCATGCGACCATCCCAAATAAATCGGTAAAAATCTTGAGATAAATTAGGAATTGCAAAGAGAAATATCAACCTAAAAAGAATAACTAAACCAATTAGTGTTGATGTATGAATAGTTTTACTTTTTATCAATAAATAAAAAGATCCAAAGAGTGCAAACCATAAAACAAGCAACTTGTTAAACTCGGTTCTTTCTAAGTAATATGCAAAAATAAAATAGAGTATTGTACTAATTGAAATTAGTAATACGTCTTTATATTTTGTGAATAAACGCATTATGCTTTAGAAAATATTGATTTAAAAAAAACATAACTAAAACCTACAAAAAGCATAAAGTGGAATGGAAATAATCCAAAATCTCCTCCTTGATTTCCAACAATAAATGCACTGTACATTCCAAAAACAAAGTAAATAGCAAGTAAACCTTCTAAAACAACATGAAATGATGGTTTTTTCTTGATGTATTTATTGTTTTTCCAGCCATCCTTTATACTATTAATATTGAATTTTGGTGTTCTAACAAATTCACTCTTTTTACCTAAATGACCTTCTAAAACAGCAATTGTATTGTGCAAAGAAAAACCCATAGCAATTGAAAAGAAGGTAAAAAATGAACCAATATATTTTATAAACTTCACAAATCCGCTTCCATAAATACTTTTAAACATATACCAATAGCAAACAAAAAAGATGATAGAACTAATGATAAAAAAACTCATAACGTAAAAATAATTCTTAAGGTGAGCGTATTCGTTCTTAATGTATAACATTGGCACGCTTAATATAGCTACCAAGAAAATACAAGTAAACATAGAGCTGTTTAGTAGATGTAATAAACTATGAATTTTAGTTCTAAAAGGAACCGTTTTACTCATTATTACACGTTTCATCATTTTCTGAAAATTCTCTGCACCACCTTTATTCCATCTAAATTGTTGAGATCTTGCGGCACTAATTACAACAGGTAATTCCGCTGGAGTTTCTACATCTACAAGGTATTTGAAATCCCAGTTTTTTAATTGAGCTCTGTAACTTAAATCTAAATCTTCAGTAAGTGTATCTCCTTCCCAATTACCAGCGTCATATATACATTCTTTTCTCCAAAGACCTGCAGTTCCATTAAAATTAATGAAATGCCCTTTGCTATTTCTACCCACTTGTTCTAGTGTAAAATGTGCGTCTAAAGCAAAAGCTTGAATCTTTGTAAGCGTAGAATAATTTCTATTGATATGTCCCCAGCGAGTTTGGACAACTCCAATTTTCGGGTTTTTAAAATAAGGTACAGTTTGGTATAACCATTCTGATTGTGGTAAAAAATCGGCATCAAAAATTGCAATGAATTCTCCTTTTGCAGTTTTTAAACCTTCTTTTAATGCACCAGCTTTAAAACCTTGTCTGTTAGATCTTCTTATGTGTTGGATATCGATTCCTTCTTCTTGAATTTCTTTAACAAGTTTTGCGGTAACTTCTACAGATTCATCCGTAGAATCATCTAAAACTTGAATTTCTAATTTTTCTCTAGGATACTCTATTTTGGCGATATTTTTTAACAAACGCTCCATTACATACAACTCATTATAAACGGGTAATTGTATGGTAACAAAAGGAATTTCTTCTGAATTTGAGAAATCAAATTTCTCTGAGTTATCTTTTGTTTTACTTGCTTTTATATAATTAAAAAGTAAATTTAATTGCGCTAAAGCATATAAAAAAATAAGCACTAACGAAATCGAATAAATTACAATGATGATGTATGATGTTATTATCACTATTTAAAACTGTATTTAAAAATCCAACCTAATATTTTAATACCTGCAAAGATACTTCCTTTTACTGTACCAGAAACTTTAGAAACTCCAATTCTATTTCTATATTTCATAGGTACCTCTACATAACTTAATTTTTGCTTTAATGCTTTTAATTGCATTTCAACAGTCCAACCATAAGTTTTATCTTCCATTTCTAGAGCTAACAACTTATTATATTTAATTGCTCTAAAAGGACCTAAATCTGTGAATTTTGCTCCAAAAAAAAGTTTCATTAAAAAGGTTGCTAACCAATTTCCGAAAACTTGTTGTGGAGTCATAGAACCAGCTTCTCTCAATTCTTTATCACGAGAACCTATTACAAAATCGATATTATCGTTTATAATTGGAGCAATAACTTCTGTTAATTGTTCAGGGTAATCTGAGTAATCTCCATCTAAAAAAACAACAATTTCTGGTTTTATCTTTTGTTTACTGATATAATCCATTCCTTTTAAACAAGCGTAACCATAACCTTTACGTTGTTCTTTTAAAACAGTTGCACCTGCATTTTCTGCATTAACTTCTGTATTGTCTGTAGAATTGTTACTAATAACAATAACCTCATCAACAATATTTGGAATATCATTGACAACATTTGCTATAGAATTTTGCTCATTATAAGCAGGGATAATTACTTTTATAATAGGTTCTGTCATCTTAAATCATTGAGGCTATTTTCATCTCTAAAGGATGAAAAGTCTGTCCATTCTTTTATTTTTTTACCGTTTTTATATTTGGATGCTTTTATTAACTTTTTCTTATTATATAGTAAGCAATATCCATTTTTCTGATTGTTTTTTAATTGACATTTATGATTTACAAAACCATTATTATCATAAAATAACCACCAATTGTTTTTTGTTCCTTTTTTAAAATGTCCTTCTTTTTCTTTGGATGCATTTTTGCTGTAAAAATACCAATAATTCGTTTCTAAATTAGCTGTAAAATGACCTTCTTTTTTTAGAATTCCACTTTTGTAATAGAATTTCCAGAAAGCTATTTTTTGATCATTTAAAACCCAACCTTCCTCTTTTATTTGTCCGTTATTATAATATTCTTTAACATATTTTTTTTGAGAGAAAATTTTTGCAGAAGAACAAATAAGTAGTAAAAATGTAAAACTCACCGAAAGTCTCAAATGCGTAAAATTTTTAAACTGAAAACTGCAACCGAAAACTGCCAACTTATTTTTTGTTTACTAAATCCATTAAATCAATATCATTACCTAATAAAATTTCTGTAGGATTGATTCTTCCTTCTTCAGGTCCGTTTTCTAATTTTAAAACTCCTCTTGGGCAAACTGCAGAACAAATACCACAACCAACACAACTAGAACGTACAATGTTTTCTCCTTTTTGAGCGTAAGATCTTACATCAATTCCTTGCTCACAATATGTTGAGCAATTTCCACAAGAAATACATTGGCCACCATTTGTAGTAATTCTAAATCTTGATTTAAAACGTTGGATAAATCCTAAATATGCTGCTAAAGGACAACCAAAACGACACCAAACTCTGTTACCAAAAATTGGGTAGAATCCTGTACCAATTACACCAGCAAAGATAGAACCGATTAAGAAGCCATAAATATCTTGAATTGTTTGTGTTTTAATACCAATAACTTGGTCTGCACCAGAAAAGAAAGTGTACAAAGCAAAACCTGTCATTACTAAAACAAAAATTAAAACAGAATGAATTACAATACGTTCTACTCTCCAAGACAGTAATGTTTTACTAGAATTTTGTCTATAAGGATCTCCTAGCGTTTCAGCTAACCCACCACAACCACAAACCCAAGAACAATACCATCTTTTTCCGAAAAAATAAACCATTACTGGTACAACGACTATTGTTAAAACAACTCCCCAAACTAGAATAAATAAACCAAAACCACCGCTTTGTAGTAATTCATCTAAATTCCATTTAAAGAAAAAATCGTAATCTAAAGGAAACGCATTTTTAAAATCGTACCAAGGTTTTTCGAAACGAACTAAAATCTCTGGAATTAAAAAAGCAAATACAATTTGAAAAAACAAAACAGAAGTAGTTCTTAAAATTTGATATTTATTATGACGGTATTTTATATACATTCTCACTGCCATAACAGACATTACTGTACAATACAAGAAACCATATAAAAACCATTGACTTGCAGGATTACCACTAATAGATTTACTAATTGGATCTACCAAAAACACCCAGTTTACTATTAAATCAGGATAAAAATAAAGTAGAATATAAAAAGTAACTAAAAAGATAAAAGCAAACCAACCAATCCAACCACGGTTTGTAGCTGCATTTAGAAAAATTCCATCATTTTTTATTCCTGGTTTTCCTAATAAAACAACATCAGGTACTATATAGAGAAGTGCTCCAATTATTCCCAAACCAAAAGTTAAAATCCATGCTAAACCTGTGTTTTCTGCAGCAAAACCTTTACCTGCTTTTTTAGCAATTTCAAAACTTAAACTATGTGGTTTTCCAAAGATTTTATATTGATATTGTTCCCCTTTTTTCGTCCAATTTTTTTCTGCATCGTACATTGCAATTAACTTATCGTAATGCTTGTTAGACATATCGTAAGCATTTATAACACGACTAGAAAATTCAAAAATATTTAAGTCTTTATCTGTAACAACTGCATTTGTAAGTTGTGCTTTTATAACATCATTTTTATACCCTTTTTCTTGAATAAAAGTATCTAATTCAGATTGTGTTAAACTAAAAGTACCCGTAAAAATTGTACCAATAAATATGGCTAATCCTAATAAAAAGATAATTAACCCTGATTGTTTTATTAATTTCATATCTTATGCTTTGCTAAAAATTCGTTTCCAGCTTTTCTTCTTTAATTTTACAATTCCTTGTCTTTCTTGATTAAATTTTGCTATAATTTCAGCTTCATGTAAATGGTAGAATTCAGGATCAAAATTGGCATCTTCTAGATGTTCTAAAACGTGTTCTATCGATTTATTTTCGGTGAGCCATTTATCAAAGATTTCATGACGCATTCTAATTCCAAATGTATTTATACCTAAAAATTTGTTCGTGCTTTTATCAAAAGAGATGGTAATGCATTTAAAGTCTTTAGGATGTTGCCATTGAAAATATGCTTCGTTTTCTTTTTTACCCCTTTCACTAAAAACCCAACCATAGGTTTGGTATTCTATGTCTAAAAACTTTGCGGAATTAAACCAATGTCCAGGTTTGTATTCCGTTTTATTATCGCAGATAGTTTGTGCAAGAGTTTCTCCCATCATTCTACCTGTATACCAAACTGCTTCAATGTTTCTACGTTGATAAATTGCTTCATGTTGTTCTGCACAATCACCAATTGCATAAATATCTTTAATATTGGTTTCTAAAAAAAGGTTCACTTTAACTCCTCTTCCTAATTCAATTCCAGAATCTTTTAGAAAATCGATATTTGGTGTAACACCTGCAGTTAAACCAACTACATCACAGTAAATTTCTTCGCCAGTTTCTTCAATAATTATAGATTTTACACGACCGTTTTCATCAGATTTAATTTCTTTTAAATTTGTGCTTAATCGTAAATCTATATGATGTTCTTTAATATGTTCATTAATCATTGCAGATTCTTGTGCGGGTAAAACTCCGTTCCAAAAACTATCTTCACGAACTAAAAAAGTAACAGGTATTTTTCTGCTTCTCAACATTTCTGCCAATTCGATTCCTATTAAACCACCACCAACAATTACAGCTCTTCTACATTCTTTTTTATTTGGCGCATATTTTTCTAATTTTTCTAAATCTTGTTTATGATACATGCCCATAACACCATCTAAATCTTGCCCTGGCCAACCAAATTTATTCGGTTTAGATCCAGTCGCTATAATCAACTTATCATATTCAAGATGTTCTCCGTTTGAAAAGTTTAATACTTTTTCTTTAGTATTTATATTGTCTACAAAACCTTCTTTTAAATCTATGTTGTTTTTCTCCCAAAACCAATCTTCATAAGGTTGTGTGTGCTCAAATTTCATATGGCCCATATATACATACATTAGGGCTGTTCTTGAGAAAAAGTATTTAGTTTCAGCAGAGACAATTGTTATTTTTTTATCAGAATTTTTTCTAATATGTCTTGCAGCAGTAACACCAGAAATTCCGTTACCAATTATTACAATGTGATCCATAGTTGATTGATTATTGCAGATTATGTCGAAGTTAAAGTTAAGAACTTAATTTCAAACTATAATTTAGAATTGTTTTAAATAATGATTGTTGTAATTTTTTGTAAGTTGTATATAAATGTATAGACTGATGTTGTAATTAAAAATAATTTAAACGAAAAAAATGAAACAGAACCTACCTAAAATACTTTTTGCTTTTATATTGATTATCAGTTTTCAATCTTATGGTCAAGAAGATGTTGATTCAGATAAAAGTAATATACAAACTTATACACCTTCTAAATTATTAGATAAAGGACAGTGGGATATTAAGTTTTTTAATGGTTTGTATACGCAAACAAAATCAGCAAATTCGAGTGGAACCAGTGTAACTGATGGAGGAGGAAGGTCTAATTTTTTTACTTCATCTTTAGAGGTTTTTACAGGTGTATCTGATAGTAATAGATTCAATATAGGTTTACTTTTAGAATATAGATCTAATTCAATAGGTGATGAAAGTGCAACTTCTGTTCTTGGTTTTAGTGGAGAAAAAGGTGTGAATAGAAATGGTCTTACTTCTTTTGCACCAGCTTTTAAGTGGCAACCAATAAAAAGTGTAGCTAATTTTTCAATTCAATCTGCATTTCACATTCCTATTATTAGTAAAGAATCTGATGATGCAATTTTTGATTTCGATGGAAATGGATCTCTTGATGGTGTTTATTTAGACCAAACTGCTTACACATTTCAAAACAGATTTTTCTTTGATCACACTTTTCCTAGTGGAGATTGGCAGTTATTTACAGAACTAAATACAGAATATAATTTTGGTGAAGAAACAAGTTTTGCGAACAATACATTTTTATTCGCTCCAGGAGTTTTTATGAGCTATTTTCCATCAGATAAATCTACTGTTTTAGGTTTTGTACAACACGCACAACGTTTTGGAGATTTTACCCAAGATTATACTGCTTTAGGTTTTGGAGGTAAATATCAATTAACAGAAACATTAAACATAGAAGCTTTATACAGTAAGTTTGTAAGAGGAACAGACAATGGGCTTGGACAAAGTTTTAACATTGGTTTAAGAGCATTGTTTTAATAAAAAACTATTTTTAAGGGATTTATGAAAACAAATAAACTCTTTTTTATACTGCTGATATTCATTCAGGTATCATGTAAAAGTCAAACAAAAAAAATAAACGGAATTAGTTTTGTAGCGTCTAGAGATAGTATAAGCACAAAACATATTTCTCCAGTTATAAAGGCACAAGGCAACTACGTTGCGTTGATGCCTTTTGGTTTTATTAGAGACTTGTCATCGCCAAAAATAACTCATAATACAGACAGGCAATGGTTTGGTGAAACTAAAAATGGATTATCACAATACGCCAAAAGTTTTCAAAATGAAGAAGTGAAAATTATGGTGAAACCTCAAATTTGGGTTTGGAAAGGTGAATATACAGGTTTCATAGAAATGGATTCTGAAGAAAAATGGGGCGTTTTAGAAAACACCTATTCAGAATTTATTTTAACCTATGCAAAAGCAGCACAAGATATACAAGCTGATATTTTGTGTATTGGAACAGAATTAGAGAAATTCGTGTTAAATAGACCCCAATATTGGCAAGAATTAATTTCTAAAATTAGAAAAATTTATAAAGGAAAATTAACCTACGCTGCAAATTGGGACGAATTTAAACGCGTAACTTTTTGGAAAGAAATTGATTACATAGGTATTGATGCCTATTTTCCTTTGAGTGATAAAAAATCACCATCAATTAAAGACTTCGAATTAGGTTGGCAACCTCATAAAAAAGAAATTTTACGAATTCAAAAACAATTTGATAAACCAGTTATATTTACAGAGTTTGGTTATAGAAGTGTAGATTTTACAGGGAAAGAACCCTGGAAATCAGATAGAGTTGCAGGTAATATTAATTTAGATGCACAAGTAAATGGCTTACAAGCGATACATAATCAGTTTTGGAAAGAAGATTGGTTTGCAGGTGGTTTTATTTGGAAATGGTTTCATGAACACGAAAGAGTAGGAGGGCAAGAGAATAATAGATTTACACCTCAAAATAAACAAGCAGAAGAAGTTATAAGAAAATTATATCAACAAAAATAGAGAGCATAAATATGACAAATGTCCTATATATTTTTGATATTAGGGCTTAAATTTGCTTTTATAACCTTTAAACCACTATGATGAAAAAAATAATTGTACCCATAGATTTTTCTAAACACTCAGAATATGCTTTAAAAACTGCGGCTTTGTTAGCTAAAGATTATAATGCTACTGTTTATGTTTTACATATGTTAGATATACAAGAAATATCTTTATCTGAAAGTGAAACATATCAGCAAGAAAAGGCAATGTTTTTCTTGAAATTAGCTGAAAAAAAGTTTAATAATTTTTTGGTAAAAGATTATTTAGAGGGAATAAAAGTAGTTCCTATAATTAAGCATTACAAGGTTTTTAGTGAAGTAAATGCAATAGCTTTAGAAGTAGAAGCAGATTTAATTATTATGGGTTCTCATGGTGCAAGTGGTTTAAAAGAATTCTTTGTAGGATCTAATACAGAAAAGGTGGTTAGATATGCAAACCTACCCGTTTTGGTTATTAAAAACGAAATATTGAATACAGATTTTTCTGACATTGTGGTTGCTACAGATTTTTCTGAAGAAAGTATTCATGCATTTAATAGAATGATAAAAGCGTTAGATTTTTTAAATGCACGAAAACATATTTTATACGTAAACTTGCCTAATGAAGATTTTAAAACAACTTCAGAAATGGAATCAATGGCAAATAATTTTTTAATGAAAGCAGAAGGAGATGCTCATAGATTAATTAATGTAAACTATGTTTGTGATAGATCTGTAGAAAAAGGAATTCTTAATTTCTCTAATGCTGTAGGTGCTGATTTAATTTCTGTAATTACACATGGTAGAAAAGGATTATCTCATATTTTTGCAGGTAGTATTGCAGAAGATCTTACAAATCATTCTACCTTGCCAATTGTTACTTTAAAAATTTAATAATATAGATGACTTTTAAAAATTTTTTGATTGCAGTTTTTGTTTCTTTTTTCATCTTTTCTTGTACAGAAGATAATGATATTACAGTTCCAAGAAATTTACAAGAGTACATAGATTCTTCATCTTCTAGCGATTTAGGAGAAGTTATAGCTTGTGCGGCAAGTGTTAGTGGAAGTACAAGTTTATCTTATATTTTTTATTATCCAGTAGAAGGAGCAACAGATATTAGATATTATGAAGCTGATAGTTTAAATGTAGATCAAACTGATTTCTCTAACTATAGAAGACAAATATTAACTGTTACAGATGTTTTTGGAGGGAAATTACAACGATTCTCAAGATCAAATACTGAGGATAATTGGTGTTTGGTTACTTATAAGTTAGATGGAGAATTGCATAAATCAAATCCAATTCGTTTAAAAATTGATTCAAATCCAACAAGTTGGACGGATGATGTAGCTATTGAATTTCCAGAAACAATAACACCACAATTCACTTGGTCAGATTTTGGCGTTACAGATAATAAAATCTATTTTCAAGTAATTTCTGAAAAAGAAGAAGAAACATTTTTATCAGGTACTTATACAGAAAACACCTTTTTTGAATATTTAGATGGTACAAATGTTGTTTTAGACATTAATGCATCAGAAACACCACCAGATTTAGTAGAAGATACAGAATATCTATTTACTATGATGGCTGTTAGTGAAGATAATTGGGTTAACACAGTAATTCAAGAAACATTTATACCAAGAAATTTAGAAGAATATTTAGCTGAAAACTCAACAAAAACAATAGAAACTGCAACTGCTTTTGCGGCAAGTAAAAAAGATTCAAAAAGTCTAACATACATTTATTATTATCCATTAGTTGGCGCTTCAGACATGAGGTATTATGAAACAGAAGGAACTTCTTCTTTAGAAAAAAATGATTTTTCTAAGTATCGAAGAAAAAGTTTAACCGATGGAGCTGTTTTAGGCGCTAAGTTTAGAAGGTATTCTAGAACAGATACTGAAGAGTGTTGGAGTATTGTAACCTATGTTATTGGTGATATTTTGTATAAATCAAATCCAATAAAAATTAAAATAGATGAAAAACCAACAGAGTGGTTCACTGATGAAAATGTTACAATAGATACTACAGAAAGATTAAAACCAAAATTTACTTGGATAGATGGAACTTATGATGATTCTATTCAATATCTTCAGGTATTTACAGATAGTGGTAGCGATTTTTTATCAGGATCTTTTACAACAGATAAAACGTTTCAGTATTCTGATTTCACCAATACAAGTTCAAATTTTAATACAGAAACGCCACCAGAATTAATTTTAGATGATGAATATAAATTAACTGTTATGGGGATAAGTGACGATAATTGGGTAAATTTGATGATTCAACAATCATTTATAGCTGAGTAGTGAGGTTTAAAAACATTTTCTTTTTTCTTTTTTTATCATTTTCATCTCTTATCTTTTCGCAAGAAAAAGTAATTATTGATGTGAAAATTCAAGGAGTGAAAAAGATAAAAGAATCATTTATTCATAAATTATTACAAACCAAAAAAGGAACAACTTTAGATTCTTTATCTATCGAAAAGGATATTATTCTTTTAAAAAGATTACCTGCAGTTAGTCATGTCTATTACCAAGTGTTTCATTCTCATGATAACTTTTATAACATTTTTATAAATGTTGAAGAGAACTATACAGTTATACCTGAAGTCAATATTTGGACAACTACAAATGACCAATTTTCATACAAGCTAGGTTTATACGATTATAATTTTTTAGGAAGAAATATCACGTTTGGTGGATTTTATCAGAATAACGGTTTTGATTCTTATGGGATTAACTTTAAAGCGCCCAACTTGTTTTCAAAAAAATGGGGCTTAGCAGTAAATCATCAAAATTGGAAAAGTGAAGAGCCGTTGTATTTTGGAGATAAAACAGCCAATTTTTTATACAATAATGTTTCTTTTGAAGTTTTAGGGTTATATCAAATCAACTTTAAGCATCAACTAAATTTTGGTGTAAATTTCTTTAACGAAAAATATCAATATTTATCAGGAGAAACAGATCCGTCAATTCCTAAAACTCCCATAAACTTAGATAAGGCATTGTTTAAGTTTGTGTATGAATTTAATAACTTAGATTTTTATTATCAATATGTAAGTGGTTTTAAGAGCATTTTATACACACAATATGTAGCAACAAAAAATAATTTTCAGGATAGTTTTTTTATTACTTGGAATGATTTTTTCTATTACAAAAGATTAGGCGGTAATGGTAATTGGGCAAATAGATTGCGTTTTGGTTTATCATCCAACGAAAAAACACCATTTGCTCCTTTTGCTCTAGATAATAATGTAAACTTACGTGGAGTTGGTATTTTAGTTGATAGAGGAACAGGTAGTTTTGTTTGGAATACAGAATACAGACATACAATTTATGATAAAGATTGGTTAGCAGTTCAAACCAATATTTTTACTGATTTTGGTTCTTGGAGAAACCCTGGAGGTGAAATCAATGACTTTTTTAAGAGTGATAATATGAGAGTCTATTCTGGTATTGGTCTGCGTTTTATAAGTAAAAAAATATACAACGCTACTTTTAGAATTGATTATGGATTTAGATTATCTAACAACCCAGGGAATTCTAAAGGAGGTTTAGTATTTGGAATTGGGCAATATTTTTAATCTAAATTTAATATTCGTTTCTTATAATTTCGAAAGAAATACTTAGTTTTGCCTAAAATAAAATTAAGATGAGAACTTTTGCAATTGGAGATATTCATGGAGGCTTAAAAGCTTTAATTCAAGTTTTAAATAAACTAGAAATTAAAGAAGGAGATAAAATTATTTTCATGGGAGACTATGTAGATGGTTGGAGTGAATCTGCACAAGTTGTTCAATTTTTAATTAATTTGTCAGAGAAATTTGATTGTGTTTTTATCAAAGGAAATCATGATGTTTGGTGTGAAGATTGGTTAAAAAGAGGCGATGTAAACCCTTCTTGGTACATGCATGGAGGTAAAGAAACGATGGAAAGTTATGAAGTTTTTTCTACTGAAGAAAGAGAACAGCATCTTAATTTTTTCGAAAACTTACCTTTATATCATTTAGATGATAATAACAGATTGTTCTTACACGCAGGTTTTACTTCTTTACATGGAGTTGAAAAAGAGAAGTTTCCAGAATTATTTTATTTAGATAGATCTTTATGGGAAATGCTTTTGGTAATGGATAGAAGTATACCACAAGATTCTATTTTTTATCCTAAAAGATTACAACATTATAAAGAGATTTACATAGGTCATACACCAACTACTAATTATGATGAGTCATCACCAATAAATATTGAAAGTGTCTGGAATATTGATACAGGAGCCGCTTTTAAAGGAAAAGTTACTGGAATGAATATTGATACAAAAGCCTATTTTCAAAGTGATAATTTACCTAGTTTGTATCCTGATGAAAAAGGAAGGAATTAAGTCTTTTTTATAAGTACTTAGAAACATAAAAAAAATCTCATTTAGAATCGTTAACGTTCTAAATGAGATTTTTTGTTTTTAATAATGAGTATCTATTTCATTATTCAAGAGTTAAAATTAAATCATCAGAATTTACCATTACACCAGCTTTTACAACTATTTTGTTGATAGTTGTATCTTCTATTGCTGTAATCGTAGTTTCCATTTTCATAGCTTCAATAATAAACAAAGGCTGATTTTTAGTAACCTTTTCTCCTTTTTTAACTAAAATAGTAGACAACATTCCTTGTAAAGGTGCTCCGATTTCTTTTGAGTTATTTTTATCAGCTTTAATATGTTCAACTTTATCAATCTTAATAGAAGTGTCTTTTACTTGCACAGATCTACCTTGTCCGTTTACTTTAAAATAAACAGTTACCATTCCGTCTTCATTCGGTTTTCCAACAGATTCTAAAGTAATTAATAATGTTTTTCCTTTTTCTAATTCAATAATAATTTCTTCACCTCTTTCCATTCCGTAGAAGAAATTTTTGGTAGGCAAGTTTATTAAACTATCATATTTTAAATGTTTGTTATACGCATCTAAAAATACTTTTGGATACAGTTTATAGGATAAGAAATCTGTGAAATCTATTGCTCTTCCTAAATCATTTTCGAATATTTTTCTAAAATCTGCATACTCTTTATCAAAATCTATCGGTTCTAAATGTGCATTTGGTCTGTCTGTATATGGTTTTTCATCCTTTAAAATTAATTTTTGTAAATCTTTAGGGAAACCACCAACCGGCTGACCTAAATCTCCTCTAAAGAAACTAACTACAGATTGTGGGAAAGAAATCGTATCACCACGTTCTAAAACATCTTGTACCGTTAAATGATTACTCACTAAATATTGAGCCATATCTCCAACTACTTTAGAACTTGGAGTTACTTTTACAATATCACCAAAAAGTAAGTTTACATCGCCATACATTTTTGTGATTTCATGAAAACGATCTTCTAAACCTAAAGCTTGTGCTTGTGGTTTTAAATTAGAATATTGTCCACCAGGAATTTCGTGTTTAAAAACTTCTCCAGAACCAGATTTTAAACCAGATTCAAAAGGATAATAATACTCTCTAACAGTTTCCCAATAATTAGAATATTCGTTTAAAGAATCAATATTTAAGTTGCTTTCTCTATCGTTGAATTTCATCATTTCTACAACCGAATTAAAATTAGGTTGTGATGTTAATCCAGATAAACCACCCAATGCAACATCAACAACATCAACACCAGCTTCAATTGCTTTTAAATACGTCGCAGATTGAATAGATGAGGTGTCGTGTGTATGTAAATGAATAGGAATATTTATTGCTTGTTTTAAAGCAGAAACTAATTCGTAAGCAGCATAAGGTTTTAATAAACCAGCCATATCTTTAATTGCTAAAATATGTGCGCCTGCATTTTCTATATCTTTTGCTAAAGTTGTATAATATTTTAGATTGTATTTTGTGTTTTTTGGATTCAAAATATCACCCGTATAACAAATAGAACCTTCAGCTAAACCATCTGTTTTTGTCCTTACATATTCAATACAAGGAGCAATGGATTTCATCCAGTTTAAAGAATCGAAAATTCTGAAAATATCAACACCATTTTCCCAAGATTTCTCTACAAATTTTTCAATTAAATTATCTGAATATGCTGTGTATCCAACTCCGTTGGAACCTCTAATTAACATTTGCAACAATACATTTGGCATTGCTTTACGCAGTTTCTGTAGTCTTTCCCAAGGATTTTCTTGTAAGAATCGCATACAAACGTCAAAAGTTGCGCCTCCCCAAACTTCCATACTAAAAATGTCTGGATTGTTTTTTGCATATCCTTCTGCAACTTTCATCATATCAAAAGTTCGCATTCTTGTTGCTAATAAACTTTGATGTGCATCTCGCATTGTAGTGTCTGTAAAATGAACTTTCTTTTCATTTTTTAACCATTGCGAAAACTTATCAGGACCTAATTCCGTTAATAGATCTTTAGTCCCTTTTGGATGTGCTGCATTTATATCAAACTTAGGAATAATCGGTTTTACAAATGTTTTTGTTGGGTCAATTTTTTTAACATCCGGATTTCCATTTACAATAACATCACCTAAATAAGTAACCAACTTTGTGGCTCTGTTACGAGGTGCTTTAAAAATGAATAAATCAGGATTTTGTTTGATGAAATTCACAGTCACTTCCCCTTTTCTAAAAGTTTCGTGTTGTAAAATATTATCTAAAAAGAGCATATTTGTTTTTACACCTCTAATTCTGAATTCAGCTAAAGCACGACGGACTTTTCTACAAGCTCCGTCTAAAGTTCTACTATTTGCAGTCACTTTAACCAACATAGAATCAAAGAATGGTGAAATAATAGCACCTTGATAAACGCTTCCTGCGTCTAAACGAATACCAAAACCAGCAGCACTTCTATAGGTTGTGATTTCTCCATAATCTGGTTTAAAATCGTTCTGAGGATCTTCTGTTGTAATCCTACATTGCAATGCAAAACCATTTACTTTTATGGCTTCTTGATTTGTTATTTTTATTTGTTGATCAGATAATTTATAACCACCAGCAATAAATAATTGTGTTTTAACTAAATCGATATTCGTTACTACTTCTGTAACGGTATGTTCTACTTGAATTCTGGGATTTACTTCAATAAAATAGATAGAACCATCATCGTCAACTAAAAACTCTACAGTTCCAATATTATTATAATCTACAGCTTTACAAATGTTGATTGCATATTTGTAAAGTGCATCTTTCGTTTCTTGTTTTAAATCAAAAGAAGGTGCGAATTCTATTACTTTTTGATAACGGCGTTGCACGGAACAATCTCTTTCGAAAAGGTGAACTGTATTTCCATAATTATCGGCAACTATTTGAATTTCTATATGTTTTGGGTTTTCTACAAATTTTTCAAGAAAAACAGTGTCGTCTCCGAAAGCATTTAAAGCTTCACGTTTACTTTCATTAAAAGCACGTTTTAATTCATCCGCTTTTCTAATAACACGCATTCCTCTTCCACCACCTCCAGAAGCCGCTTTTAACATAATTGGATAGCCGATTATTTCTGCTTCACTTAAGGCAATTTCAATATTTTCTAAAGGTTTTTCGTTGCTTCTAATAACAGGAACGTTATTCGCGACAGCAACTTCTTTTGCCATAATTTTATCACCCAAAGATTTTAAAACAGACACTTTTGGCCCGATAAAAATAATACCATTGTCTTCACATTTCTGAGCAAGATTTGCATTTTCTGATAAAAAACCATAACCAGGATGAATAGCATCTGCATTGCTTTCTAAAGCAACTCTAATAATTTCATCAATATTTAAATACGGTTTTAAAGGATCATTATCTTCACCTATTTGATAAGATTCATCCGCTTTATATCTGTGTAATGAATACCTGTCTTCAAATGTGTAAATACCTACCGTTTTCACGTTTATTTCTGTACAAGCTCTAAAAATTCTGATAGCAATTTCACTTCTGTTGGCAACCAATACTTTTTCAATCTTCATTTTGTAGAACCTATTTTAGAGTTAAACTGAATTATTTCGTTCTAAAGATAGTAAAGCGAAAACGATGTAGTAAATGTTTTTTAATTTTTTTTTGTTCTAAAGGTTGATTATTTTTTTGATGAAATAAAAAAAAGGGTTTAAAAAACATTGATAATAATGTTTCTTAAACCCTTTTAGGAATATAATTTTAGGTGTTTACTTTTTCTTCGGATGTACTAATTTCATCTCGTCGATTAGGTGAGTTGCACCAGCATATTTATCAACAATAAATAATACATATCTTAAATCTACCATAATATTTCTACATATTTCAGGATCATAATTCATATCACTCATAGTTCCTTCCCAAACTCTATCAAAATTTAAACCGATTAGATTTCCTTCAGCATCTAATGCAGGACTTCCAGAATTTCCACCAGTTGTATGATTTGTTCCTAAGAAACAAACAGGAACTTTACCGTTTTTATCAGCATATTGTCCGTAATTTTTATCTTTATGAAGTTGACGTAATTTTTCTGGAACATCAAACTCATAATCACCAGGAACATACTTTTCTATAACTCCGTCTAAATAACTAACAGGGTTGTAGTAAACAGCATCTCTTGGAGAATAACCTCTAACTTGTCCGTAAGTTACACGCAAAGTACTATTCGCATCCGGAAAATAACGCGCATTTGGTAAAGCTTCCATTAATGCAGTCATATACGTTTTTTGTAATGCAGTAATTGGAGCGTTTTTTTCTGAATATTCTTTATTAATCGTATTGTAAAAAGCTTCAATCATAGGTTTAGCATATTTATATGCAGCATCCTTATTTAACTTTTTAAGCACTTTTTTTGCATTTCCATCAAATAAACCTAAAGCAGAATCTAAGTTTGTAAGTGCCGTTTTATCGTAAATACTTGCATCCGCATTTTTATTGAAAAAAGGCATTACATTTTTAAAGACACCTTTATCTACAGAAACATCATAATTTTTATGAATACCTTCTAAAGTGCTCACTATAGATGCTTTTGCTTTGTCAAAAGATTTAGGATCTTTCTTTACTGCTTGCTCAAATTGATATGCTCTAAATGTCATAGACATTAATTCATTTGTAACTAAAAAGACTTCAATAAAGTTTCTTCTTTTAATATTTATAGCAGCAAAATCTTTATACAAACGATCAAATTCTGGAAGAATATTTCCATACTTTTCTGTTAAATCTTTCTCTTCTAATGCTTTTGTAAATGAAGCTTCAAAAGCTTGTCTTTTTTCAACAGCGTTACTTTTTTGGATTCCTAAATTTTCTCCAATCCATTTTTTCCAAGCATTTGCAATTCTTGCTTGTTTAGAAGCATACTTGATACGAACAGCATCACTCGTTTTCATTTTGGCATCAATAACTTTTAATGCAGCTTCTCTAATCGCAATATTTGTTGGGTTGTATTCTTCTGTAATATGTTTTATAGCAACAGCAGGTAAGTATTCATTTGTTGTACCTGGAAAACCGAAAACCATTGTAAAATCTCCTTCTTCTACACCATCTATAGAAATAGGTAAAAAGTGTTTTGGAGTAAAAGGTTTGTTGTCTTTACTATATTTTGCAGGATTGTTATTTGCATCAGCATAAATTCTGAACATAGAAAAATCTCCTGTATGTCTTGGGAAAACCCAGTTATCTGTATCACTACCAAACTTACCAATACTTGTTGGAGGTGCACCTACTAAACGGATATCTTCAAAACGATCTATAACAAATAAAAAGTATTGATTTCCTTGATAAAAAGATTTTACTTTGGTTTTTTGCCAAGGTTCTTTTTTGATTGTTTTCTGTAGCTTGTTACTGTTTTTTGTGATTCTAGATTGCTTTTCCTTTTCAGTCATTGAATCATTAACACCTTCAAAAACTGTAGCGGTCACATCTTCAATTCTATCAATAAATTCTATATATAAACCTGGATTTGGTAATTCTTGCTCTAAATTCATTGCCCAAAAACCATCTTTTAAATAATCGTTTTCTAAAGAAGAATGAGATTGAATTTGCCCAAAACCACAGTGATGATTGGTTAAGATTAGACCTTTTGGTGAAATAACTTCACTTGTACAACCTCCATTAAAATGCCCAATTGCATCTTTTAAACTGGAGTTGTTTACATCGTAAATGTCTTTTGCAGTTAATTTACTTCCTAAAGAAGTCATTTCTTGTTCGTTCATTCCTTCTAAAAGTGAAGGAATCCACATTCCTCCTTGTTGTGCAGATATTTGAACAACAAAGAATAATAATACTATTTTAATGTATTTCATTTCAATAAAAATTAGGTGCATAAAGATACGGAAAGCTTTATTTTTCACCTAAAGGATAGTGTACTTGTTTGATGAAGTTTTTATCAATAATAAAACAGCTTGTTGAATTGAATTCCAACAATCTGAATATAGTATTTCTATTAAGGTTCAAAGCTTACTTTTTAAGCTTTGAATACTCTTTGCTTTCTTTAACCAATTCTTTGTATTGAGAAATTAGATCTTCTAATTCTTTAATGTCTGGTTTTTAATTAACTTGATAATTTCTCATCATTGGTTCAGTAACAAATAGTTTCATTAAAGTTAATTGATCTCTTAATTTTTCTTTTTTTGTATCAATAAGACTTAATAACTTTGTTTGATTATCTATACTGTTTTCGAAATTCAATTTTAATTTATCAAAAAAGGCTGTAGTTTCTTTCTTTATAATTGAGTCATTTAAAGATGATATGTATTTGTCTATTGAGCTCCAATAATGATCATTAGTATTAGAATATTTAGTAAAAGCTTTCGTTTTTTCTATAATACTATCATTAGTGAAGTTTTTAATTTTTTCATTAAGAGCATTCAACTTTTTATCATTCTCTAATGCTTCTGAATATAATTTTGAGATGATATCTGAATCGTAACGCTTTGAAAAAGAACTTAGACCTATATCGCTTTCACCTTCAACTAAAATATCCGGAGTTAAATTAAGTTGCTCTTCAAGTGTTAGTTTTTCTTTGTTTTCACAATTAAATAGAATTAATGAAACAAGAAAGAGGAATAAAATTTGTTTAACTCTCATAGTAAATTTATTTTCCATAAAAATAATGAAATAAACCTAATTTTTATGTGTGATTCTAAAACAAATTGAGAGTGATATTACTTCTAAATCACTTTAATAACTTCTTTAAAAAGAGTAATCATTTTAGGTTCTGCTTCACCAGCAATTGCAATAATCTCTGCAATATCTACAGGTTGTAAGTTTTTAGGATCGCATTCATCTGTTAACACAGAAATTGCAGCACAAGGTAAGTTTAATTGTTTGGCAACAATTACTTCTGGTACAGTACTCATACCAACAGCATCTGTTTCAAAAATTTGTAACATTCTGTATTCTGCTCTTGTTTCTAGTTGAGGTCCAAGAACACTTGTGTAAACTCCTTTGTGTAATAATATATTTTGTTGAGTAGCAATAGCACTAATTTTGGCATTCAATTCTTTAGAATACGGTTCTAACATATCAGCAAAAATATTACCAAAATTGTTAGCTCCTTTAAAAGCTAAAGGCGAACTTCCTTGTAAATTAATATGGTCTTCAATCAACATTAAATCACCTTTTTTATAAGATAAATTAATTGCTCCTGCAGCATTAGAAATTAATAAGTTTTTAATTCCTAAACCATGTAATGTTCTAATTCCGTAGGTAACTTCCCAAGCATTGTAACCTTCGTATAAATGAAAACGCCCCGCCATTACCAATACTTTTTTACCAGATAATTCTCCGTAAATTAATTTACCAGAATGAAACTCTACCGTTGCAACAGGGAAATTAGGTATTTCTGAATATGCAATTTCTTTTTCTATCGAAATTTCATCTACTAATTTACCTAAACCTGTTCCTAAAACAATTCCTATTTCTGGATTTGTAATTCCGTTTGATTTTAAAAAATCTATAGTTTCTGATAATTGTTGCTGTTTCATTTGTCTTTCATTTGTCATTACGAAAGAGGTACGAATGAAGTGATCTCTTTATTTATAGAGAGATTGCTTCGTGCCTCGCAATGACGATTTTTAATTAATGACTAGTTTCTGTGTTTTTGATTTTCCATCAGTATCTAACTTAATAATGTAAATTCCTTTATTAAAAGAAGATACATCAATGGTTTTTTCTGTTATTTTAGATTGATAAAAAACTTGTTTTCCTAGAATGGTGAAAATACGAATTTCAGCAGAAACAGAAGTTGGATTTGAAAAATGAATTTTATCTTTTGTAGGATTTGGATAGAAACTAATTTTAGATAAAAAAGTATCTTCTACAGATAAAACGGAGCAACTATCGCTATTGAATGGAGTTATAGAACCAAAATCCCAAAAAGCATTAAACTGCAAACAATAAAAGAAAATAGTGTCAAATTTTGTGATGTCTTTACCTGCTGGAATTGCAGTTGTAAAGGTTTGTGCTCCATTAGGGTTAATTATTCCGAATTGAAAATTATCTAAATTACTAATTAAAGAATTTCTTATTTCTGCATTCGTTTTTCCTTCGGAATTTACAAAGTAAGCTCTCACATCTGGTCCAGAAGCTGTACTAAAATTACTTCCTAAATTTAAAGTAACTGTGTTATTGGTGTTTAAAGTAATTGATACATCTCCTGTAATATTATAAGAAGCGGTAGTTGTATTGTTACCGAAATTTGTTCCGTTTTCTGAACACTGGGCATTAAATTGAATAATAGAAAAAGCAAAAAGTAACGTAAGTAATGTTGTTTTCATATAAAATTATTTAGAGTTTATAAACGTTGACATAATTTCGGGGATATTTAAAATATCCTCATATACATCTATGTCGTTCTTAAACGCTAATAATTTCACTTTTTTATCTTTTAAATCAGATAAAGTATCTTTTCTAACAGTTTCTTTTCCCCAATTTTTATTTTTGAAGATAGTTGAATGTAGAGAATTCATTCCTAATAAATAATAACCTCCATCTTCTGCAGGTCCAATAACCAAATCATTATTGTTTAATTCATCAAAAGCAGTTTCTATATTTTCTGATGTTAAATCGTATAAATCACTACCAATAATCATCACTTTTTCATAACCTGCTTCAAAACTATCTTTGAAAGCGTTTAGCATTCTAAACCCTAAATCTTCTCCAACTTGTTGGTATTTCTGATAAATAGATGAATCCCAGATATCATTTTCTCTAACTTTTATTGAATAATAGACAGCTTTATCAGAAGACACTTTTGATGATATGTCTCTAGTTTTTTCTAATAAAAATTTATAAATTTCTAAAGCAGTTTCATCACCAACCGTTTTGGCTAAACGAGTTTTTGCTTTTCCAAGTTCTGGGTTTCTAGTGAAGATTAATAGTAAGTTTTTATGCATAATTTTTTATCTCGCAAAGGCTCAAAGTTTTTCTTTTTTTAGTGTTGTTTTCTATAACAGTAAGTACTGAATACTGTGACTGCTTACTGAAAACTAATTTTTTAATAAATTTTCTTCCCTTTTTTCAGCCATTTACTCCAATCTTTATTGAAAGTATGTACTTTTTCTGTGTTACTTCCTAAAGTGTCAATAACTTGATGATCCTTGTTTTTCCATTCAAAAATCCCTCCGTATAAATTAAAAACATTGGTGTAACCTTCTTTAATCAATTTATCTGCAACAATTTCAGAACGAATCCCTAGAGAACAATACACCACAATCTTCGCGTTTTTGTCTGTTGGAAGTTTCGCTATAGTTTGTGCTATCTCAAAATGATCAAAACCAACAAGAATTGCATCTTCTAAATGACTTACTTTAAATTCCTTTTCTTCTCTTGCATCTAATAAAATAGCTTTTGTTGAAGCTAAACTATCTACAGAAATGTAAGGAACATTGTTCTTGTTGAATTTATTCAGCAGTTTATCTAGTTTCTTTTGCCCGAAAGAAACTGAACTTATCAGTATAAAAAGTAAAAGTATTTTTTTCATTATTAAGATTATTTTAAAGTTCTGTCATTACGAGGAAGAATGACGAAGTAATCCATTTTTTAATAGAAAGATTGCTTCATTTCTTCGCAATGACAACCAAATCTAGCAACATCCACCACCATCATAATGGAAAGTAGATTCTGAAAAATAAATATCATCTCTTCCTAAAGCTTGTAATTGAGCTGTAGTTTTATCACAAATAGCTAATGGTTGATTTTTTAATAAAGTATGACCTAAACCGTCATCAAAATAATCTTCATCACCATAATAAATGGCAGCTCGTCCTGTAAAAATACAAGGTCCATCTGCTGGCATTGGATCTTTAATTGCAGCAACTTCTATAGATTCGATATAAATTAATTCGTCTGTTGGGTAATTCTTCGGATCTAAGATTCTGTATGGTTTTCTGGCTCTAATTTCAATCGTTCCAAAACCTGCATCAGTTAACGCTTTTACATAATCTGCAATTGATAAACTTCCACTTAAACACAAAGCACGTAAACGTTCGTCATTACGTAATTCATCATTCATTGGTTGCTCACAAGTAGGATCACTCATGACCAATTTTCCATGAGGTTTTAAGACTCTATACATTTCTTCAATCGCTTTTTTCAAATCATCAGATTTAAAAATATTGAATAAACAGTTTTGAGCAGCAACATCAATAGAATTACTTTCTACAGGTAAATCCATTGCATCACCTTTTCGTAAATCAACAAAATCACTTTTAAACCAATCATTTTGTTCTTCAGCTTCTTTAAAGTTTTTACGAGAAGCTTCTAACATCTCATCCACAACATCTAAACCAATAACGCCGCCTTTATTTCTATTGAAATAAGCAAATTGAAGTAACTCCATTCCACCACCAACACCAACGTATAACATTTTTGGATTGTTGGTTAAATCTCTAGCATGCACTGTAGAACCACAACCGTAATTCATTTCTTGCATAATTCTAGGAATCTTTAAACCTGGTAATTCCCAAATAGGATTTGTAGTACAACACAAGCCAACATCTGGTGTTAAAGCTGCTTCTTTATATACATTATGTGTAGTTTCTAAATAACTCATATTCTTATATTTTTGTTTTCCTGCAAGGTTTTTGAAACCTTGTAGGTGTATTTTAAAAGTATTCTTTTTTAATACCTACTAGGAATCCTCATTCTTCGGAAATACCTTGCAGGAAAAAATTATGCGACAACTCCTTGACAGCTACTTCCTGCGCCAGCAGTACAACCATAACAATGCTGATTTATAATAATATTTCTGTCTTGCAACAATTCTTCATTATATTCAGAAATGTGTTTTACTTTACTGGCAACTTTTAAATTTAGCATCTGATTAAAATCACAATCATATAAATAACCTTCCCAATTTACAGAAAGTGTATTTGTACACATTACATTTTCTACAGCTGCAGGATTATAAGCTTCCACTAAATTATACATATAATCTTCGTAGTTTTCTGATGCAATTAAATAATCTAAAAATCGGCTAATTGGTAAATTAGTAATTGCAAAAAGACTGTGAAAATCGATGTTAAATTCAGATTTTAAAGCTTTCTTAAAATCATTTTCTAACGCCATTTGATCTCCTGGTAAAAATGCACCTGAAGGATTATAAACCAAATCTAGTTTTAAACCAGAACCTTCTAAACCATAACCAACAGCAT